>NZ_LMQJ01000033.1:0-35231 GCF_001424605.1 Bradyrhizobium sp. Leaf396 | reverse complement strand
CCCCGCCGCCTCGCGCTTGTACTCTTCAGTAAACGACCGACGTGCACGTTCCATTCAACACCTCCAGGCTCAACGAGCCTACTACAGGTGTCCACTCATTCGGAGGAAGTTCACGAGAGCTGAAGAAGAAGGGCGAGGCGACGAAGCAAGATCCAGAGCCGGAGGAGGGGAGCGTGATCGTGACAAACGCCGCCATGTATTCTGTCCCCAAAAAGCGGTCGGGCGAACTTAGGGAAAAGTTCGCGGATGCGGCGCAGAAGGCGGGTTACGAGGTTTATGCGCGATCGGGCTCCAATGCGCTGGCGCTCCATGGGACGTCTGTCACTTTCGCGGGCGGCAAATTTAGGATCGCGGCAACGGGCAGGTCGGAGGATGCTGCTATCGTTGCGAGGTTCGCTCGCGAACTCAACTGGCCAGCCTTGGTCGTGAAGGGAGGTGCACGCCTTGCTGACCTGGTGGCAATCGAGGCAGCAAAGGAACACGTCTTTATGGTCAATCGCGCCCCCCGCGGCCCTGCCCGGGATCTCATTGCGCGGGCGTTCTACAGCGAGATGAAGGACGACATTGCGCGCCACGATCTGCTCGGGATCGCCGCAGGGTTCTACGCGAAGTTCGAGGCGAACCAGGCTGCCCCGCAAGTAGCTGAAGCGCTCGATGCTGCCCTGCAGGTGGATGTGGGCTGCGATCTTCAAATGCCGGCAAAGCCGGTGGTGCCGAACACCGCACCAGCCCGGTGGAGCAATGTCGCTGAGCCGGCATCGGTCGCTGTGCCGACCGCAACGTCGGAGAACGAGAAACACGTAACCGTCGGGTGGGATGATGTGAGGCGAGCCGCTGCTTTCTCGTCCGAGGCGATCGCTCCAACGTCTGGAGATCGCAGTGAGGCTCGCCGGCCGTCCAGAGTGGGCGGGCCCTCCAACCCTCCTCGATCGCCGGCAGACCTGAGGGTACCGAGCACCGCTCCAATCGAGGCGAGCGAGGTCGGCGCGCTCGCTTCAGCGGTCGCGCCCATTGCGAGCCCAGGGAATGGCAGCCGGCGCGTGGCCACCGACGGGGACGTGAGGCGAGCCACTGCTTCCTCATCCGAAACGATCGCACGAGCGTCCGGACATCGCAGAGAAGCCTCCCGATTGCCTCGACTGGGTGTGGCATCGAACAGCCCTTCTCGATCGCCGGCAGGCCCGAGGGCTCTGAGCACCGCTCCGCTCCGCCCGAGCGAGGTCGCCGGCCTGGCTTCAACGGTTGCGGCCATCGCGACGTCGGGCAACGACAGCCCACACGAGGCCGCTGGTGCCGATGCGAGGCGAACCGCCGGTTCATCGTCCGAACCCCTGGGAGGCTTCGAAATGCCGTTGCAGGCCGATTCCTGGAAGGTCAAACCCGATCCAATCAGGTCGGGGCGCGATGCGCTTGCGCTTGAGGTCGGTTTCAAGCGGCAGCGGCAAATTCACGAGGAGCTCGACGAATTCCTGCGTCGGAAGACGGGGCAATCGCCCGGGCTTCGGCGTGAGGGCGCCGCTTCGCCGAGGAACGCGAAGCTTCAGCAGCCGACGAGGCCTCCCCAGCCGATCCCGCAGTGGCCTGCCGAAATTCCCGGCCTCAATGATGAGGCGGTCGAGACGGAGGAGCCCGACTACCAAGCGCCGCGTTTTTGACGCTCGGCCACTGCGGTCTTGTGCTCGTGCATCAGCTCATGCTCGGCAGGCAGAACACCGGCCTTTCTCAAAATGCTGTTGCCTGCCGGTCATTAACCATCAGTTGGCGTGCCAGCTGGAATATTCCGAGAACAGACCGCATATTGAGCTTACCCTCGCGGATCCCTGCGAGGCGGCCGCCGCCGGTGGTTGCAACACCGACGAGCGGCCTGACCACAACCGACTTAACAGGAGTCAGTCATGGCTAAGCGCCACTATAGCGCCGATTCGGCGATCCCTCTTCCGTCCTCTCCGATGCTCTGTGTCCGGTCCGATGTGACCGGCGGTTGCGCTTTGGTGCCCGGGGTCGGGCCCACGGTGGACGACACGGTTCTGTCCAGCATCACCCCCTCTATCGACTAGGCGCGGGTCGCGAGGCCCGACGTCATGCGGCGCGACGGCGTCGCATGAATCGGTCGCGGTCCGTGGCCTGCGCTGGCAATTCCGCGCATCGAGGACGCCAATCCTGGCGTCCTCGATCTCTGCGGATCATGCCAGGCAAGCTGCAATGACGGCCCACGCCCTGCGACGTCTGGCAGGGCGTCGCGTGGCGCGTCAGCCAGTCCGATGTCGACCTCGCGATCTCTCAGAGGACAGAGAGATCGATCCATGAAATTTCCCAACGAGACCATCCCGATGGTGCAGCCTTGCACCCACACGATCTATCGCCCGTTCGGTGGCGTCGAGGATTATCGCCAGATCCACGATCCGGCCGGCCGGCTCGCGGTCACGGCGTTTCCGCTGTCGATGGCCAGGAGCCTGGCGGCGACCTGCGAGCTGTGGTCCGCGTGCTACGTCATTGCCGGGCGAGACGAAGCCTATATCGGGGAGAGCAACCGCGCGGTCAGGTGCGTCGCCGAGCATGCCGCGGCTGCCTCCAACATCTTTGGCGCGGAGGCCTACCTGCTCCACGCACAGGAGCCGCACGTACTGCCATGGTCGGCGCGACTCCGCCTCGCGCATCGTTTGAACGAACTCGCCAAAGAGGCAGGTCTGGTCACCCTGGCCAACACCGTTGAGCCGCGGGGTCTTCCTTGCCCGGGAGAACACGCCGCAGCCCTGGAGCGGCTAGTGGCCGATGGCCGCCGCCTGCTGTTCGATGCCGGCTGCCGGATCTTCAACGCCAACCTTGTGAGGCAGCTGCCGGCGGAGGCCGAGTTCGATGACAATCAGGCTGTGAATGCGGTCGTCGAGACCGGCTTGCCGATGGCGCCGCCAGCCGAAGGCGAGCTTGAATTCGATTATTGCTGCATCTGGGCGCGCGGGCACCACGATCGCGAAGGGTTCGTGGTCCGGGCCGGATCGGAGGTGCGCAACATCGAGACCCCAAGCCTCAGGCAGAACATCAAAAAGCTCCGCGCGGATCTCCTCGCCACGGGCGTCGTGGTACCGATCGCCGGCATCAAGGATCGCCTGCGCTTCCAGGTCGACTGGCGCTTCTTTTCTGCCGCGGTCGCAGCCAAGTTCGTCGCGGGAGCGCATGTGGCCGGCACCAAGTGGGTGCGCCCGCGCACTCCCGGGCCGATCGCGGGCGCGGAGTAGGAGCGGCCGGATGTCCAATTCCACGGCAATGCCGGGGCACGAGCCCCGGCAAGATGGCGAGGCCCGTCTCCGCGGCCGTCTTGGCGAAGGCGGCGCGCCGATCGAGAGCACCGCGCCGGCTGGAGGGGCGGCGACGCATCCGGGTGCGGATCACGATGGCCGGATGCTCGATGTCTCATCGCCGATCGTCCGTGCGCTCGTCGAGATCTCGCCGCTGCGCTGGTGGCGGTCGATGCCGGCGGACGCTTTTCGGGCGGCGGAGTACCTCGCGGTCCGGTCCACCCTCGAGGAGGTCACAAGGCTGATCGAAGGCGCCGAGGTCGAGCCGGCGCTGCAAGGGGATGCCGAAGCGGCCATCGCGCTGGCGCGCTCATTGATGCCGATCAAGCGCTTGGGCGGGATCAAGACCGACATTGCGATGACTGCCTTATTGTCCCTCGCGCTCGAGGGGGAGCCCAGGTGCGCGCTCGTGCTCGCTCACGTGATCGATCGCGCCGAGCACGATGCCCAAAAAGCAGATCAACTGTGCGGCTCCTGGTTGGCGTTTCGCTTCGGCCGCTCGGCCAGCTGCGGCGGCTTCAGTCCGGCCGAGACAGCCTTGCTGAAGACGCTGCGGGCCTTCGATGCCCTGCGCCCGGGCAGGGAAGGCCGCGCATGAGCTTTCCGTCGTCTCTCGTCCTCAAATCCACCATGCTGCCCGTCGGACCCGCCGCGCGGAAACATGCGGAGCCTGGCGCGGATGCATGCTGCGCAAAGGACGCCCGAGGCGATCGAACTCGTTGCGAGGGTGCGCTCCGAGCCGATCGCGCCCTCGCTGCCGACCACCAGCAAGCCTAGCGCTTTGGCGACTTCTTCCGCCGTTCGAGCCAGTCTCTCGCAGCCTCCTCAAGGATCTCCGAGGCACTGGTGTCGTCCTCGAGAGCGACGCGCTTGATCGATTTGATCAGCTCGGCGTCCAGGGTTGCGAAGAAGTTGCGTCTTGGCTGCGGGACCGCCGTCTTGCCTGCTTTTGCGGGTTTTCCTTGCTCGGCCATGGGCTCTCCGTGGGTGATGAGGGGGCAAGGATTCGCCGGTAGGCGAATCCTTGAAGCCGGGCCGAATGTAGGCCGTGCTCGGTCAAATAACCATAGGTAACTTGCTGTATATGGGCATATCCTATGTAACTAGATATATAGATGAACGTTGACATGTATCGCTGTTTATGGTTCGTTCTCGGTCACAGCGGTGGTAGCGAGGGATTGTGATGGCGCGTGACGAGAGGGATTGGCGGGGCGAACTCGTGCGGGCCTACCCGGATTTATTTCATCCCGCCGGCGATCCGCCGCCTGCGCGGACCTTGCCGGACGTCGCCGACGGCTGGCGCGATCTGCTGGAGCGTGTCTGCGCGCGCATGCAAGCGGCGCTGCAGCCGGGCGAGACGATCCGGATCATCCAGATCGACAAGAAGTCCGGCAGCCTGCGGGTCTACTGGCGCGGCGACGTCACTCCGCAGACCGCCGCCAGGCTGCACGAAGCGATTGCGCTTGCCAAGGCACGCTCCACCTGCACCTGCGAGTCGTGCGGCGCGGAGGGGCAGCTTTGCTTTGTTGGCAGTGTCTACATGATCCGTTGCGCCGCCCACGTCCAAGGCGAGCTGATTCCGACCCCGCCAGGCCGGGAGAACGTCCACCTTGTCCGTGTCTCGATGGCGGATGGCTACCGGATAGTGGCGCGACGCTACGACCGCCTGGCTGACCGTTTCGCTGACGAGGACCCGGCAGTTCGAGAAACAAGGAGGCCTGAGACAACTGTTACCGCGGATTGGCGCGTCGATCTCATGCAGGCTCATCCAAAGCTGTTCGCGATCGTGCAGGCCAAGCCTCAGGCGTCGTTCGGTTATCCATCCTGCCGGTCAGGGTGGCGAGATGTTCTCGACCAGCTTTGCCGGAGAATTGAAGCCGCATTGGCGCATAACGAAACTTTCAAGTTCGTCCGCATCGGCACCAAACTGGGCCTGCTCTGGATCAAGTGGGAGGGCGAGGTCTCGGGCGAGAGTCGCGCGAAGATCGAAGACGCCATCAGCCTCGCCGTCCAGCGCGCAAGCTGGACCTGTGACATCTGCGGCCTGGAGGGATCGGTCGCTGCAGCATGCTGAGGTCTTTCAACACAATGCTTTTCCGAACACACCCAGGGCAATGCCAAAAGGCCAAGCCATCGGCGGAGCGAGAACATCCGTCCACCGCAGGGGCCTTGCTTCGCGTGCGCCCCGGAAGGGCACGCGGCCCGCGCGCAGATTGGAGCGATAGGATGGCTGGATTCCGGTGTGAGCGCGAGGGCGCGTGCGATGACCAGCCGTACCGCCACGAATGTCCGCTCTGCGGATCGGCGGACATCGTGTTCGCGCCTGGCATCGATGAGCTGGCGGAAGAGCTCGTGGCGGCGCTGCTCGATGCCGAGCCTCTCGATGACGGCGACAATGAGCATGAGGACTGACGTGCGTCTATGGGTTGTGTCGGATCTACATGTGGAACTGACGCGAGGCTGGGACCTGCCGGCTCCCGATGCGCGGCCGCGGTTCGACGTCCTGGTGGTCGCCGGCGATCTGATCCCCCGCATGGAGCGGGGCGTGAGGTGGCTGCACGAACGCGTCCCTGATCGGCCAGTGATCTACGTGCCCGGCAACCACGAATTCTACGGCGCCGATATCGATCGGACGGTCGAGAAGGCGAGAGCGGCAGCAGCCGGCACGAACATTCATGTGCTGCAGCACGACTACGTCCGGATCGGTGATGTTACTTTCGCCGGCGCAACAATGTGGACGGATTTCGATCTGTTCGGCGACGCGGATCGCGCCATGTTTCTTGCGGGCGAGCGGATGAACGATTTCCGGAAGATCCGGATCGGGGGCTATGCCAGACGATTCCGACCGCCCCACGCGCTGATCCGGCATCAGCAAGCCCGTGCATTCTTCGAATCGCAGATGCGCGGGCCCCGTCCGGGCAGGCTGGTCGTGATCTCTCATCATGCCCCTCATCCCGGCGCGCCTTCGCCGCTGTCCGATCCCCCGAGGCCGGACGAGATCCTCAGCGCCGCCTATCGCAGCGACCTGACCGCTCTCATGCGCCCGGCCGCCAATGATGGACGCGGCACGCTGAAGCCCGCTGATCTCTGGATCTACGGCCATACCCACGCGTCCGATGACACCGTGATCGGCGCAACGCGCGTGGTTTCGAACGCAAAAGGCTACGGACCCTGGCCGCCGCAGCAGCGCGCCTGGGACAACCGGAGCTTCGATCCAAAACTGACTATCGAGATCTGAAGGGGCAGCGAGATGCCATGACGGATATCGAAGACCACCGGACGCAGGCGGACGTGCTTACGTCCTTTCCATGACGGTAAAACAAGGTGCAAGAGTATGCGTGACACGACAGACGCCCAGACCCCGAACGATTTTTTTATCTCGGCCAAGACCACCACTGCGATCCCTGTGCGACACCCGACAGTCCGGGATGCGCTGATTCAGGCGTCCCTCGATCCGCAGGTGCGTTCCATCGATTACGTCGCCAGCGCCCAGGTTGCCTCCGCGCAGGTCGCGCTCGATGCCGTCGTCCTCCAGCGCGAGCATGGTCGTTATGTCCTCGACATCGTGCCGGCGCGACGCGTCCTCGACCTCGACGAGGGAGGCCTCGCGCTGATCGCATGGGATGAGCTCAAGCTCGAGCCGCTTGAAGTGACGGCTGAAGAGCTAAGCCGCGAGCCGCGGCGCAGCAATGCGAACCTGGTCTGGACGTATAGCGGCGTGGCAGTTCCGGTCGGCGTTCGCCTGCGCATCCAGCAAGTCCTGCTCGAGGAAGGGCCGATGGCGCTCGGCCAGCTCCTGAAGGCTTTGGACGGAGAGGGTGAGCCCGCGGTAGCAGTGATGGCGCTCGCCTGCGCCAATCTCGTCTGCCTCGATCTCTTCTCCCAGCCGCTGAGCCCGACCACGCTCGTCCGGCTCTGCGTACAAGCGGGCACGCATGGGCTCTGAGGAGGAGACAGCCGATCTTCCGGGTGCCGTGGAAAACGCCGTCTCGACAGGCGCGGCGGCGGATTCCGCCGACTGTGACGAGCGCCTGAAGGGAGTACCGCGCCTTCTGCGCTATGCCATGCTGGTCACCGATGGTAGCCAGCACGTCATCGAGCGGCTGATAGCAGAGATCCATGAGCTGTGCCCGCAATTGCCGCACACCGTCGCTTGGGCGGTCGCGCGCACGCTTGACAGCGCATTAGAGTTGGCGGCCGAGCTCGACCATCGTGCGGTCGCTCAGGACCAGCCGAACTTGCGCAGCCTGGCCGACTGCGTCCGGCTGCTGTCGCTGCCGACGCCGCATGGTTCCGACTATATCGAGGAGCACCGAAGGGTCGGCAAGGCGCTAGTCCAGGCTTTTTATGCGAGCGCCAGGCATGTGGAGCAGGAGCTCTGCTGCGATCTCGAGGGATTCACGTTCGGCTGGGCAGCGCTGCCGGCCTGCACCGGCATGCTGTCCAGAAGGGCGTCGGCGGCGACGAATGCGGCCTATCTTGGCCGCCGCATTGCGGAGCAGCGTGTCACTGCCGCGAAGGCGGCAGTCCGGCGGAAGCTAGCGGAAGAGCACCGGAAAAAACGGGAGGCCGAAGAGCAGGAAACGGCAGCCACCTTGCAAGTGACGCCGGCGGCGACCGCGGAAGCCATTCCCGCCGGCCACGTCATCGTGGCCCACCTCGAGAAGAGCGAGATGATGAATCCCAAGCTGAAGGAAATTCTCAAACCACTCGCGCACGTCATCAATACGCCCCTGCCGCTGGTCGAGGCGCCGCCGCTGCTTAGGGTCCGCAACGCGCTTGCATTCGAGTTTCCCTATGCACTGAACGTGATCGACTTCGCGCTGGCCGACCTTGTCGGCCGCGCGACCGTTCGCCTGCGGCCGCTGTTGCTTGTTGGTGATCCCGGCGCCGGCAAAAGCAGATTCGCCCGTCGGCTCGGCGAAATCCTCGGCGTCAGTGTGTGGCGGGAGGACGCCTCGCGCTCCGATGGCGCGGTGTTTGGCGGCACCGATCGGCGCTGGTATTCGGTCGAACCCTGCCATCCCTTTCTCGCAATTGCGCGAGGTAAAATTGGAAACCCGCTGGTGCTCATTGACGAACTGGAAAAGGCGGGCACGCGGTCGGACTACGGCCGCTTGTGGGATTGCCTGCTCGGCTTCTTGGAAGTTGAGACCAGCGCCCGCTATCCTGATCCGGCACTTCAGACGACCCTCGACGTCTCGCAGGTCTCCTACGTCGCAACTGCCAATAGCATCGAGCCGTTGCCCTCGCCGATCCGCGACCGCTTTCGCGTCGTGATGTTCCCGAAACCGTCAGCCGACGACCTCGACGCGCTGCTGCCGGCTGTGCTGGATGACCTCGCACGGGAGCGTGGCCTCGATGCGGCCTGGGTGCCGCCGCTGGACGGCGTCGAGCGCGCCGCGATCGGGCAGAGTTGGCGCGGCGGCTCGATGCGGCGGCTGCGCCGGATGGTGGAGGCGGTCCTGCGCGAGCGCGATCAGCGGGCAGCGCGAAATTGAAATGACCGTCGTCAACATCTGTCTCGTCGACGCGCCCGCGGACTGCTCCCCCGCGTCGCAGACCTTCGCCATCAACAATGGTCCGCAGAGGGCGCTGCGACGGCCGGCATCAGCAAGCTGAGGATCATTTGGAAGTTATTTGTGCGAGATAATGTCATGAGACTGCTGGATGCAGAGATGTGCGATGGCGAATTGCTGCTCGTCCTCCGCGGAAACTCCGCCCAGATGTTCGCCGCCAAGGCAGCGATGGCGGATATCCTTGGATGCGGGGTTCATCTCGTCTCGCCGGGAATGATGCGCCGCATCAGGGGCAGCCAGAGCAAGGCCGGCGAATCCCCCCTCGAGTGGCTCGCCCGGATCGCTATCATTGATACCGTCGCCGGCAACATCTCGGCGGACGAGCCCGTCATCGTGCGGCACTCCGGCATCATGGGTGGCAAACCGGTCTTTCGGGGCACGCGCGTGTCGCCGGGGCCCGTCTTTGCCCTGCTGGCCGACACGTCGATCGACGAGTTCGTGCGTGCGAAGTACCCGTCGCTAGAACGAGACGAGATCACAACCGCCCTGCAGCAGGCCTGCCGTCTGCTGGAGCGAAATGCGCCATGGGTAGAGCAAGGATGATCGGTTCAGGGGGATGCGGTCACTGAGGGCGGGGAGACCCTCGCAAGTATCTGTCTTCACCAGAAAAATTCCGATCGCACTGTATTGTGCCTGCGCGATGCGGGGCTAACGGGGCCGAGAAACTCCGCCGCCCTGCCTGCGCCCGATATTCAGCCGTCGGTCGTATCTCAAGGCACGTTTCGCACGGCGGTCGGCGGAAGCCAAAGCGCCCGCATGGGCCGAAACCCCCCGGGACGGTGACAATCAGCACTGCCCTGAGTTTCTGAAATCCCGGTCGGATGTCTCCAACCGGTCGCTTGAGCAACGCTCCAAATACACGGAGGCCACTCGGTAGTCGCCGCCAGCGCTGATTGACTTGTGAGGCCGCGGCGTACCGAATCGTCCGGCCACCGGCCCTTTGCACTTATTTCAATTTTGGTCGGGAGCCGCCGTTCGATGGCGAGATCGTCGTGTCGACCCCGCTCAGCCCGCGTTGGCCTTCAGCCCCGCGGCCTCGATCCCGGCCACTGCGCAGGCCTCGTCATTGTCGGACGTATCGCCGGAGACGCCGACCGCGCCGAGCAGGGTCGCGCCGTCCATGATCAGCACGCCGCCGGGGACCGGCACCAGCGCGCCTCTTGCAATCGTGTTCACGGCATCGATGAAATACGCCTGCTCCTGCGCGCGCTGGAACAGGGCCCGCGAACCCATGCCCATGGCGAGCGCGCCATAGGCCTTGCCGTGGGCGATCTCGGCGCGCATCAGGCTGGTGCCGTCCTGCGCGGCTGCGAGCTTGAGCACGCCCCGCGCGTCCAGGATGGTGACGACCAGCGGCTTGAGCTTGAGCTCACCGGCCTTCGCGAAGGCGGCATCAAGGATCTTGCGAGCGGTATCGAGCGTGAGGTCAGTCATTGCTGGCTTCCTTTGCAGCTTGAGAGGTGGAATGGGTTTCGGCGCGGTCGAGGCTCATCGCGAGCACGCGGGCGACGTGAAGTGCCTCGCGTCCGGTGCCGTCATGAATCTGGTGACGGCACGAGGTGCCGTCGGCGACGACCAGCGTCGTCTGGTCCGCGCGCCGCACGGCCGGCAGCAGCGACAGCTCGGCCATCTCGATCGAGGCGTCATAGGTGTCGGCGCCGTAGCCGAACGCGCCGGCCATGCCGCAGCAGCTTGATTCGATGGTTTCGACCTTGAGGCCCGGGACGAGGCGCAGCACCTGCTCGACCGGCTTGAAGGCGTCGAACGATTTTTGGTGACAATGGCCGTGCACGATGGCTTTGTTGGCGATGGTGCCGAGCGGGAGCTGCAGCCGGCCAGCTCCGGCTTCCTGCACCAGAAATTCCTCGAAGGTCAGCGCGTGAGCGCCGACAGCCTTGGCTTGGTCGTCCTTGCGCAGCGAAGCGAGCTCGTCCCGCAGCGTCAAGAGGCAGCTCGGCTCCAACCCCACGATCGGCACGCCCCGCGCGGCGAAGGGCGCGAACGCGGTCACGAGCCGATCCAGTTCGGCCCTCGCTTCAGAGACGAGTCCCGCGGACAGGAAGGTGCGGCCGCAGCAGAGCGGCCTGGTGCCGCTTGCCTGCTTCGGCAGGTGCACGCGATAGCCGCCGGCCGTGAGCACGCGCAGCGCGGCGTCGAGATTCTCGCGCTCATAGATGCGGTTGAACGTATCGGCGAACAGAACGACCTCGCGGCCGCCCTCAGGCCCGACGCTGTCGGCCGGCGATGCGAACACATCGCTGCGGAAGGCGGGGAGAGCGCGGCGCGCGCTGATGCCCGCAATCCGCTCCAACAACCTTCGCAAGAGCGGGCTGTTATTGCGCAGATTCGCCAACGGCGCGAAGCGCGAGGCGAGGCCGGCATAGCGCGGCAGGTACGCGACCAGTCGGTCGCGCAACGTCAGGCCATGGGACCGCGCGCGTGCGGCGAGCACCTCGATCTTCATCTTGGCCATGTCGACACCGGTCGGGCATTCGTGGCGGCAGGCCTTGCACGAGACGCAAAGTTTTAAGGTCTCCATCATCTCGTCGGAGGAAAGCGCATCGGGGCCGAGCTGACCGGAGATCGCGAGCCGCAGCGTGTTCGCACGCCCTCGCGTGACATCCTTCTCGTTGTGCGTCGCACGATAGGATGGGCACATCACGCCGCCTTCGAGCTTGCGGCAGGCGCCGTTGTTGTTGCACATCTCGACCGCGCCCTGGAAGCCGCCGTCCGCGCCGGGATAAGCGGACCAATCGAGCTCTGTTCTCAGCTCGCTCACGCGATAATCGGGCTTGAACCGGAACAGCGAGCGGTCGTCCATCCTCGGCGCATCGACGATCTTGCCGGGATTGAGGACGCCCTCGGGATCGAAGCGCTGCTTCACGTACTTGAAGTCGGCGACGAGGCGCTCGCCGAACATGCTCTCGTGAAATTCCGAGCGCACCAGCCCATCGCCATGTTCGCCGGAATGCGAGCCCTTGTACTCGCGCACCAGCGCGAACGCCTCTTCGGCAATCGCGCGCATCGCCTTGACGTCCTTGTCCAGCTTCAGGTTCAGCACGGGGCGAACGTGCAGGCAGCCTTCGGAGGCGTGCGCATACATTGTGCCGCTGGTGCCATGTTTGGCAAACACCTCGTTCAGGCGGGCGGTGTAGTCGGCGAGATGCGGCAACGGCACCGCGCAGTCCTCGACGAAGGAGACCGGCTTGCCCTCCTGCTTCATCGACATCATGACGTTGAGCCCCGCGGCGCGAAAATCGGCAATGCCGCTCTGCAGCGCCGGCTCGACGATCTCGACCACGCCACCCCATTTGCGCGTGTCGTTGTTCCAGCCGAAGCCGAGATCGCCCATCAGCTCGCCGAGCTGTTTGAGTCGCACGAGATTATCCGCCTGGTCCTCTTCGGCGAACTCCACCACCAGCACCGCGTCCGGATCGCCCTTGATCGCTGCGGAAATAACGGGTGCGAACATCGCGATGTCGCGGCCGAGTGCGATCATGGTGCGGTCGACCAGCTCGACGGCGATCGGTTTTAGCTTCACCAGATGCTGCGCCGCGTCCATCGCCTCGTAGAAGCTGCCGAAATGGCAGACGCCAAGCGCCTTGTTGCGGATCACGGGCCACAGTTTCAGCTCGACCTTGGTGGTGAAGGCGAGGGTGCCTTCGGAGCCGACCAACAGATGGGCCATGTTATTCGGGGCGTTGCGCGGCACCAGCGCATCGAGATTGTAGCCGCCGACCCGGCGCTGCACCTTGGGGAAGCGTGCGGAGATCTCCTCGGCTTCGCGTGCGCCG
This sequence comes from Bradyrhizobium sp. Leaf396, assembly GCF_001424605.1. Lineage (NCBI taxonomy): Bacteria > Pseudomonadati > Pseudomonadota > Alphaproteobacteria > Hyphomicrobiales > Nitrobacteraceae > Bradyrhizobium > Bradyrhizobium sp. Leaf396. Next base: position 22,562 of record NZ_LMQJ01000033.1, on the reverse strand, counting down.
AGATCGAGCATGTCGCGGAACAGCGCGCGGGTGCTGTCCATGACCTCGACAAGGGAAAGATCGCGTGAAACCTCGCCGAAGCGGCTCAGCGTGCCGTCGGCGAGCGCGGCCTCGATCGACAGCGTGTTGTCCCGCATGGTTCCGTAGCGCAGGCTGCGCCCGCCGCAGGAATTGTTGCCGGCCATGCCGCCGATGGTCGCGCGCGAGGCCGTGGAGACGTCGACCGGAAACCACAGCCCGTGCCTTTTGAGCTGCCGGTTGAGCTCGTCGAGCACGATTCCCGGCTCGACCACGCAGGTCTGGCCCTCGACATCGAGCGACAGGATCCGGTTCAGGTGCTTGGAAAGATCGATTACCAGCCCGTCGTTGACGGTCTGGCCGCATTGCGAGGTGCCGCCGCCCCGCGGGGTGACCTTCAGCCCCTGATCGCGGGCGATCGCCAGCGCCCGCAGTGCCTCGTCCATGCTGCGCGGCACCACCACGCCGGCCGGCATGATCTGGTAGAACGAGGCATCGGTGGCGTAGCGGCCGCGGCTGTAGGGGTCGAACAGGACGTCACCGGTGATTTCCCGGGCTAGACGCGCCGCCAGGCCGTCCTTCTGGGCCGATTTCGGCAATTTTCCAGCCACTTCCGCCGCCATGGTCCACTTTCGCTTGTTCGCCGGCACCGTCTTGCCTCCCGTCACGGCCCTTGGCAAGCAAGCCCTGCTTGTTCTGCATTGACGGAGCTAGGCGGGCGAGGGACAAGCCCGGCGAATAATGATATGCGAACGGCTCGCCGGAGCCCTCAGATCGAGCGTGCCGACGCTAGAGCCAAGACAGCCTCAAAGACCGGGAAGGACGCCGATGACCGTGCATACTGGAAGGCATTTCCTACAGATTCCAGGACCGACCAACGTACCCGATCGGGTGCTGCGGGCGATGGACATGCCGACCTTGGACCATCGCGGTCCGGAGTTCGCCGAACTCGGTTTCGCCGTCCTCGCCGCGATGCAGCGCGTGTTCCGCACCAAGCAGCCCGTGATCATCTTCCCCTCGTCCGGCACCGGCGCCTGGGAAGCGGCGATGGTCAACGTGTTTTCGCCGGGTGACAAAGTCCTGATGTGCGAGACCGGCCAGTTCGCCGTGTTGTGGCGCGGCATTGCCGACAAGTTCAAGCTCGACGTCGACTTCATCCCGAGCGATTGGCGCCATGGCGCCGACCTCGCCGAGATCGAGACGCGCCTGGCTGCGGACAAGCAGCACGCGATCAAGGCGGTCTGCGTCGTTCACAACGAGACCTCGACCGGTTGCGTGACGCCGCCGCTGGAGGTGCGCAAGCTGCTCGATCGCATCAAGCATCCTGCGCTGCTGATGGTCGACACCATCTCGGGACTCGGCTCGATGGAATACGAGCACGACGCCTGGGGCATCGACGTCTCGGTCGCGGGTTCCCAGAAGGGCCTGATGCTGCCTCCCGGCCTCGGCTTCAACGCGATCTCCGAGAAGGCGCTCAGCGTTGCCAAGGCCAATCCGGGCATGCGCTCCTATTGGGACTGGCAGGAGGTCATCAACTTCAACAAGCTCGGCACCTTCCCCTATACGCCCGCCACCAACCTGCTGTACGGCCTGCGCGAAGCGGTCAAGATGCTGGAAGAAGAGGGCCTGGAGAACGTCTGGTCCCGCCACAAGCGCCACAGCGCGGCGACGCGCGCCGCGGTCAAGGTCTGGGGCCTGGAGACGCAATGCGCCGATCCCGCCGCGCATTCCCCGGCGCTGACCGGTGTGCGCGTGCCGGAAGGACACGACGCCGACGCCTTCCGCAAGGTAGTGCTTGAAAACTTCGACATGTCGCTCGGCACGGGCCTGAACAAGGTCAAGGGCAAGGTGTTCCGCATCGGCCATATCGGCCATTTCAACGATCTGATGCTGATGGGTACGCTCGCCGGCGTCGAGATGGGGCTCGACCTCGCCAAGATCCCGCATCGGAGCGGCGGCGTGCTGGCGGCCATGGATGTGCTGAAGGGACGCGACGTTTTGCCGATGACGAAGGCCCAAGTTGCTTAGCCTAGAGGCGCGAGCCGCTTGAAGGCTCGACGCCTGAACCAGTCAGAGAAGACCAGTCAGAGAAGAAGAGAGCGCGATGAACGCACCGACGACCAACGAAGATCTGCTCTACTCCGTCCAGGACGGCATCGCGCGGATCACCTTCAATCGCCCGCAGGCGCGCAACGCGATGACCTTCGCCATGTACGATCGCATGGCGGATATCTGCCTGGAAATCAACGCCGATCGGTCGATCAAGGCGCTGATCCTGACCGGCGCGGGCGACAAGGCGTTTGCCTCCGGCACCGACATCTCGCAGTTCCGTGCCTTCAAGACCGCGCAGGATGCGCTCGATTACGAGGCGCGGATCGACCGCGTGCTCGGCACGCTCGAGCAGTGCCGTGTGCCGGTGATCGCGGCCATTGCCGGCGCCTGCACCGGCGGCGGTGCCGGCATTGCCGCCTGCTGCGATCTTCGCATCGGCACCGAGACGACGCGGATGGGCTTTCCGATCGCGCGCACGCTCGGCAACTGCCTGTCGATGTCCAACATCAGCCGCGTCGTCGCGCTGGTTGGTCCTGCCCGTACCAAGGATCTGATCTTCAAGGCGCGCCTCGTCGAGGCGCAGGAAGCGCTGGCTCTCGGCCTGCTCAATGAGGTCGTGCCCGACGTCGAGACGCTACAGCGCCGCGCCGACGACACGGCGAAGCTCGTCGCCAGCCACGCGCCGCTCACGCTGGAAGCGACCAAGGAAGCGGTGCGCCGCATCCGCCGCACGCTGTCGCGCGAGGAGGGCGAGGACCTGATCCTGAAGGCCTATATGAGCGAAGATTTTCGCGAGGGGATGGATGCCTTCCTCAACAAGCGCGCGCCGGTCTGGAAGGGCAGGTAAAGAGTCTTGTCGGCTTTCTGCTTGGTCAGCCGAAAGTCATATGGCTTGAATTGCCGGTCTGCTTGAACTCGTCGGTATAAGTCCGCACAATGCAGGGATAGAAGCTACCGAACTACAAACTCAAAAAACATCAGGGGACGAAACTCGTGCGAATTCCAGTGAAGGCCGTCGGCGCCGCGACGGCGCTGTTGTTGAGCACGCCGGCCTTCGCCGGCTGGGAGCCGACCAAGCCGGTCGAGATCGTGGTCGCGGCGGGCGCGGGGGGCGCCTCCGACCAGATGGCGCGGATGATGCAGGCCGCGATCCAGAAGAACAATCTGATGAAGCAGCCGATGGTCGTCTCGCTCAAGGGCGGCGCCTCGGGCGCGGAAGCGCTGATGTACATGAAGTCGAGCGAAGGCGATCCGAACAAGGTGCTGATCGCCTATTCACTGATCTACATGCTGCCGCTGTCGGCGAAGATCCCGTTCAACTGGCGCGAGCTGACGCCGGTGTCGGTGGTCGCGCTCGACCAATTCGTGCTGTGGGACAACAGCGCCGGTCCAAAGACGGTGAAGGAATTTGTCGCAGCCGCGAAGGCGGCAAGCTCGCCGTTCAAGATGGGCGGCACCGGCTCGAAGCGCGAGGACCATGTGCTGACCGTCTTCCTGGAGCAGAAGACGGGCGCGAAATTCTCTTATCTGCCCTACAAGTCCGGCGGCGAGGCCGCCACCCAGCTGGTCGGCAACCACACCCAGGCCAACGTCAACAACCCGTCCGAGAATCTGGAAGTCTGGCGCGCCGGTCAGGTGCGGCCGCTCTGCGTGTTCGACAAGGAACGCATTTCCTACACCAGCAAGGTGACCGATACCCAGTCCTGGGCCGACATTCCCACCTGCAAGGAAGAGGGCGTCGACGTGCAATATCTGATGCTGCGCGCGATGTTCCTGCCCGGCAAGGTTACGCCGGAGCAGCAGGCGTTCTACGTCGATCTCTTCCACAAGGTGACGCAGACCGCCGAGTACAAGGAGTACATGGAAAAGCAGGCGTTGAAGCCGATCTTCCTCACCGGCAAGGACATGGTGCAATTCCTCGAGGAGGACGATGCGCTGAACAAGTCGCTGATGACGCAAGCCGGTTTCGTTGCGAAGTAGCTTGCCTTTCTTCACCTCTCCCCGCGTGCGGGGAGAGGTCGGATTGCATAGAAGATGCAATCCGGGTGAGGGGGACTCTCCGCTAGTCTGACCCTTACCGTCCTCTTAGAGCCTCCCCCTCACCTTAACCTTCTCCCCGCGGGCGGGGAGAGGGGATTGGCCACAGCATTCGCTCAACTCATGTCCCAAACCGATATCGAAATCGTCGTCGACGATCCGACAGCGCCTGAAGACGATTCCCCGTCCGTCGTCTCCTCCGGCACGGTCGAGATCGTCGTCTGCCTTCTGCTGCTCGCGCTGGCGGCCACGCTCGGTTACGACAATTGGCGCACCGGCGCGTCCTGGGACGCGACTGGGCCGGAGCCTGGTTACTTCCCGTTCTATCTCTCGATCATACTCGGCTCTGGCAGCCTCTATGGCCTGATCGCGACGCTCGTCTCGCATCGCGCGACGCGCGAGACCTTCGTCACGCGCGCGCAGGCAGGCCGCGTGATGGCGGTGTTCGTGCCGACGCTGCTGTTCTGCCTGGTGACGCAGTTCCTCGGCCTGTATGTCGCGAGCTTTCTCCTGATCGCGGGCTTTATGCGGCTCGTCGGCAAGATCACGCTGTGGAAGTCGCTGCTCACCGCTCTTGTGTTCACGGCGATCATGTTCGTCACCTTCGACATTGCCTTCGACGTCATCATGCCGAAAGGGCCGCTCGAAGCGGCCCTCGGCCGCTAGCGGGCCCGCACGATGGAAGCTTTCGGACTCCTGCTCCACGGCTTTGCGGTCCTGCTGACGTGGAAGACGCTCGTCCTGATGATGGTCGGGCTGGTGCTCGGCATCTTCGTCGGCGTGCTGCCGGGTCTTGGCGGCCCGAACGGCGTCGCCATCCTGCTGCCGCTCACCTTCACGATGGATCCGACCTCGGCGATCGTGATGCTGTCCTGCATCTATTGGGGCGCGCTGTTCGGCGGCGCGATCACCTCGATCCTGTTCAACATTCCCGGCGAAGCCTGGTCGGTCGCGACCACCTTCGACGGCTATCCGATGGCGCAGCAGGGCAGGGCGGCGGAGGCACTGACGGCGGCGTTCACATCGTCCTTCATCGGCTCGCTGGTCGCGGTGCTACTGATCACCTTCCTCGCGCCGATGATCTCGTCCTTTGCGCTGAAGTTCGGTCCGCCCGAGTTTTTCGCCGTGTATCTGCTGACCTTCTGCTCCTTTGTCGGTCTCGGGCGAGAGGCCAAGCACAAGACGGTCATCTCGATGTCGCTGGGCCTGCTGCTCGCCGGCATCGGCATGGATACCGTGTCTGGCAATCTCCGCATGACCTTCGGCTCGCCGGAGCTGCTTCGCGGCATCAACTTCCTGGTCGCCGTCATCGGCCTGTTCGGCATCAGCGAGATCCTGCTGACGATGGAGGAACGGCTGGCGCTGCGCGGACACGCTGCTGGCATTTCGCTGCGCGTCGTGCTCGGCGTCTGGAGGGACCTGCCGAAATACTGGGTGACGCTGCTGCGTTCCTCCTTCATCGGCTGCTGGCTCGGCATCACCCCCGGCGGCGCGATTGCGGCTTCGTTCATGGGCTACAACCTGGCCAAGCGCTTCGCCAAGGAGCCCGAAAGCTTCGGCAAGGGCCGCATCGAGGGCGTTTTCGCGCCGGAGACGGCTGCACATGCCTCCGGCACGTCGGCGTTGCTGCCGATGCTGGCGCTCGGCATTCCGGGCTCGGGCACGGCGGCGATCCTGCTCGGCGGGCTGATGGTATGGGGACTCAATCCCGGGCCGCTGCTTTTCGTCGAGCACAAGGACTTCGTCTGGGGCCTGATCGCCTCGATGTATCTCGGCAATGTCGTCGGCCTGGTGCTGGTACTGACGACCGTCCCGATCTTCGCTTCGATCTTGCGCGTGCCGTTTGCGGCGGTGGCGCCAATGATCGTGGTGTCCTGCGCGATCGGCGCCTATGCGATCCAGAACGCGATGTTCGACATCTGGCTGATGCTCGGATTTGGCGTGATCGGCTACGTCTTCAAGAAGATCGGCATTCCGCTGGCGCCGTTCACCCTCGCGCTCGTGCTCGGCAACCGCGCCGAGGATGCCTTCCGGCTGTCCATGATCGGCTCAGGCGGGAGTTTGAAGGTGTTCTGGTCGAACGGCCTGGTCGGCTCGATTACGACGCTGGCGATTCTGCTACTGTTTTGGCCGGTGATTGACGGCCTAGTCGGGCGCGTCGGCTGGGCGCAGCGGACGACGTCCTGATCCCACTAAGCGGCTGCACCAACAGCGGTTTAGGTGCAACGATCGTTTATGATCTGGCTTGTCGAGCGCTTTAGCAGGACGGGCGAGCTGATACCTTGCTTCGCCGAGAGTATGTTCACTATTGTAGCGGCCACGATCGCGTCAAGACCGATTCGCTGATTGCGTAAGCGATACGCGCGAAGCCAAGGATTAGGCCCGCATGAACGGCCGCATCTACAAGCGACTGTCCAGGGAGCAGGGCACGCAAATATCTGCAAATGATGAGATACCCGAGAAGCTCGCCGACAATGTCGAGCTTACGACCGTTCGGCGGAGCTTCGATGGTCGTTTCGCGTCGCCCACGGCGGTTTGGGGCTAGGCAGCTGCGTCCTTCTAAGGCGAAGCTATACGTATCCTCGATGGCAATCGAGCAGGCCGGCGAGATCCAATCGCTGGAGCAGTGTAGATGACGCAGAGTAGACCCTGGCTGATCATGAGGCCGGGGTCTGGTGCTGGAAGGTGGCATTTGACCCGATGATGCGACAACAAGGTGCAGCGAGGCAGCGTTTCACTTCCCCTAAAGGATCTTGCAGGCGAAAATCGGACAGAAGACTTGGGGTCGTGCTCTTCGGTGAGCAGCTGCTTCGAGCACTCGGAACGACCTCTACTGGTCATAGGGTCGGCATCTTCATATCGGAGGCGATCGGGAATGCTATATGTGCCTGGGTTATGGGGCGACGGAGGTTCGTCGTGGCAAGTCAGCGAGTAACTCGGAAGCTCAAAATAAGACCATCGAATCTTCGTGGCTACGGAATTTTGGCAATCGGCTCTGAGATGACCTTACCCGGAGAATAATCCCACCTAAGTACCAGATTGTAGCCTCCCGCAGCCGCAGACAGGAAGCAGTCGGAGTGAGCGAGAAGCTGCTCCGACGAAGCTTCGTCTCCACGATGAGGTCCTACCGCATGCTCTAGCCGAAGGTTTGATCGTCAGTCCGCGGACGTGTTCAGCAGGTAAGATCCGAGGAAGGAACAGGAAGGGACGCGTGCACAAAATGAGCTCTCATGGCCCACTTGCGGTTGACGTGAGGGCTGATTGTGAGCGAAGAGTGCACTCGCCCAGATTAGCGGGCGGCTGATCATGTCGGGTGATCTCAATGCCAATCTGCGAATCCTGGGGAGCGCTTAGAGGTGCATCACGCCGATGCGCAGGAAGGATCGGGAGGTGAGACTCTCCTTTCTTTCGAGAGCATCTCTCTTTCGGTCGTCCATCGTCTATCTCTTGGCAACCGGCCTGTCTGCCGGGGCGCCGCTTGTGCTTCTGCCAATTCTCACGCGCGCCCTTTCTCCCGATGAATACGGGCAGATCGCCATGTTCTCTGTGGCGGCGCAGATCTTTGGCATCATGACGGGGCTCAGCACGCATGGCGCAGTGGCGATGAAATATTTCGATCAAGATACGATCGATTTCCCGCGATTTGTCGGCTCCTGCCTGATCATTTTGTTAATCAGCAGCAGCGCCAGCCTGCTCGTCGCATGGGCCACTCTCGATTGGCTTAAGTTGTACCTCACACTCCCCGGAAGTTGGCTTCTGATTGCAGTCGCATTTTCCGCCTGCAACTTCATCGTCCAGATACAGCTTTCAATCTGGCAATCTGGCAAGAAAGCGCTGAGCTTTGCCGCTCTGAGAAGCTTTCAGGGAGCGATGGATCTGTCAGCATCGTTCATCTTAGCGCTTATTCTCGGGCTAGGTTGGCAGGGCCGTGTTTCCGGAATGGTGCTCGCGTCTATCCTGGCCGCTTGTTTTGCGCTTTACACCATGAGGCGTAGTGGTTGGATTTGCCTTCCTCACGGCGCAGTCTACATGCGCGATGCATTGCGTTTCGGTCTGCCGCTGGTCCCCCACGCTGCGGGCGGAATGCTCATGATGATTTCCGACCGCTTTCTGGTTGCAAACGTAATTGGAGTTGCCTCGACCGGGATCTATCTCGTCGCAGCTCAGTTGGGCATGATTCTTTATCTCGTCAACGATGCCCTGAACCGAGCCTACTCTCCGCACCTGATCGAGAACCTGAGGCTCCACGATCAAGCTCATGACTATCAGATTGTGCGGTTCACCTACGCCTACTTCATTGGAATTCTTGCGTTCGCAATCGCGTTCGGTTTGTCGGCGCCATTCATTCTCAGCGCGCTCGCCGGACCGAAATTCCAGGCCGCCGGCGCAATCTTCATTTATATCGCAATCGGGCAAGCTTTCGGCGGCATGTACCTGGTCGTGGCGACCTACATCTTCTATGCCGGCCGCACGACTTACCTGGCGATCGTGACCGTAAGCGCCGGCCTAGCAAATATCGCTATAACGTATTGTCTACTCAAGCAGAGCGGGCTGGTCGGCGCCGCCCAGGCATTTATGATTACTCAACTGCTGTTCTTCATCGGAACGTGGGTACTCGCACAGCGCTGCCGCCCAATGCCATGGTTGAAGGCTATTGGTCTTGATCCAGCGATCTTCGTAAGGGCTGGCCTAATCGGTCTGGCTATGACGACGTATGCTTTTGCCTTCATTCCGTCGAACAAGTGGCACCCCTTTTTCGAACGTCCAGACAATTTGCCATCGGACCCGATGGAACTCATCGACGCGGCACGCGTCGGCGATTTGATTGTGATGGAGACGCTCCTGGCACGGGGCGTCGACATTAACGCGGCAAACTCGCTTGGAGTAACGCCTCTCATTGCTGCATCGGCATCTTCGCAAAGATCGGCCGTCAAGCTTCTGCTTTCTCGGGGAGCTCGCCGATCAGACAGGACAAGCGAGGGCTACACGGCGTACGACTTTGCCAAAAACCAGTTGAATGATGAGCTGGCACGGCTCTTGACCCAGAACGGCGAACGAAAATGACGAAGCCTTGCGCCGGAAGCAGCACCTCTTTGGTATTCTTTCTCATCAATTCCATCGCTATTCAAATGGTGGTCGGCCAGGACGCTGCCATTGAACGTTTCTCGTCGATTTATTGGGCCTTGGTCCTTTTTGCTTTGGCGCTGCCCTTATTTTGTATCCGCGAGATCTTTAGGCTGCTTCTCGGACGCGGTATTCTACTGCTTGCCTTCTTGCTTTGTGCAGGTGGCTACCAGCTGGCCCGGGGCGATCTACAGGTGCTCGCTCAGCTATTGCTAATGGTCTGGGTCACTGCGTGGTGCGGATGCGAGAGCACTCGGATCACAGTCAGCACACTCACCGACATCTTCCTTGGCACGCTCTTAATGGGCGTGATCGTTGCCATGCTAACTAACCTTAATCCCTGGGGTCTATTTCCGGGGCAGACCTCAGCAGGCTACGGACCTTGGCGGACGTCATTCTTCCCTCATATCGCCAACTCCGCGACGATGTCGCTGGTCATGCTTATGATCTTGACGCGCTCGACCAAGCAACACGACAAAAAAGGCATAATTGCACTGACGGTCGCTTGCTATTTTGGCCTGTTCGGATTCGTTCGGACCGTGCTGGTTGCCGCTGTCATCTATTTTTCCCTATTCGCGAGTTTGGCGAAGGTGCGACCCAGGCCGGTGCTCTTAATTTTCACCGCGCTAGGAGTCATACTGGCGAGCATAGCAGTCGAACTCGCAATCGCACCGTTCCTCGAGAAAGTCCAAGATTCGCCTATCGTGTCTCGTTTGCTCTTGAGGAGCGCGAGCGACCTCGACTCGTTCGCGATTAATCAGCAACTGTACCGCCCGTGGCTTTGGAAAGAACACATGAAGATATTCGTTTCGAGTCCTTACCTAATGGGCTTGGGAAATTTCCGACTCCTGGATCATGTCTCCTACAACCTCGTACCAGGGCTTGAGGCCTCGGGCTCGGAAAGTTTTCCGACTCGCCTGTTAGCAACTTACGGAATCAGTGCTCTCCTATTTCTAGGTTACTTGACCACCTTTCTTATTAGAGCAGCCTATTCGAGAGATTTCTGGGCTTGTGCATGCTTTCCGGTCATCGTTTTCGTGATGATGAATTGGGGCAGTGTCTTTCACCCGACGAACGCATTTTTTGTTCTGTTCATTCTCATGATGAGGGGTGATAAAGCTATTTGCTGAGGTCCTAACCGGGTCGGCGCTTGAGACGAGGCTGATGCTCGCCTTCGTAAATGGGTCCGATTTTCAAGAGGATTAGCATTCCGCTGGGGCCGTTCACCATCGCGCTCGTGCTCGGCGGTCGTGCCGAGGTGGCCTTTCGTCTGTCGGTGATCGGCTCCGGCGGCACATTCAAGGTGGTTGGTCGAAAGATCTGATCGGCTGGCTCACGACGCTGCAGCTTCCGCTATTATTCTGGCGGTGATCGACGGCAACGGGAAACAAAGCCCGGCCAGCGCCGGGCACGTGACGTTCATACCACCTTGGCGTCCCGAAGCCTCTCGATCTCGTCCGCACTGAGGCCGAACTCCTTCAGCACCTCCTCGGTCTGCTCGCCAAACTCCGGCGGTGGCGCCACCATCCTGCTCGGCGTGCGCGACAGGGTCACCGGCTGGCCGACCAGGCGGATGTGCCTGCCCTCTTCGTTGGGCACGTCCTGTGCGATGCCGAGATGCTTGACCTGGGCGTCCTCGAACATCTGGTCGATCGCATAGATCGGTCCGCAGGGCACGCCAGCCTCGTTGAGTTCGCGGACCCAGGTCTCCGTCGACTTCGTCACCGTGCGTCTCTCGATTTCGGCATTGAGCGCGTCGCGGTTCTTGGAGCGGGCAGGGGCCGTCGCATAGTCGGGATGAGCATAGAGCTCCGGCGCACCGATCGCCTGCGCGCAGCGCTCCCAGATCCGTCCGCCCGTGGTGGCGATGTTGATGTAGCCGTCTGAGGTCTTGAACACGCCAGTCGGGATGCTGGTTGGATGGTTGTTGCCGGTCTGCTGGGCGACCTCCTTCTCCATCAGCCAGCGTGCGGCCTGGAAGTCGAGCATGAAGATCTGGGCCTGCAGCAGCGAGGTCTGCACCCATTGCCCTTTGCCCGAGACCTCGCGCTCCAGCAGCGCCGTGAGAATGCCCATGGCGCAGAACAGGCCGGCGGTGAGGTCGGCGACGGGAATGCCGACCCGCATCGGGCCTTCGCCCGGTGCGCCGGTGATGGACATCAGCCCGCCCATCCCTTGCGCGATCTGATCGAAGCCGGGCCGCTTGTGATAGGGCCCGTCCTGGCCGAAGCCGGAGATGCTGCCATAGACGATGCGCGGGTTGATCGCGGCGAGGCTGTCGTAGTCGATGCCGAGCTTCTTCTTCACGTTCGGGCGGAAATTCTCGACCACGACGTCGGCCTTGGCGGCGAGACGCTTGAATACGGCGAGCCCCCGCTCGTCCTTCAGGTTCAGAGCCATCGCCCGCTTGTTGCGGTGCAAATTCTGGAAGTCGGAACCACGGCGTGGTCCGCCCGGCTGCTCGCCGGCGGCGTCCTCGGTCAGCGCGTCGATTTTGATCACCTTGGCGCCCCAGTCCGCGAGCTGTCGCACGCAAGTAGGGCCGGAGCGGACGCGGGTCAGATCGAGCACAGTGAACCGCGAGAGGGCTTCCGAGGCATGCGGAATGGGCATGAAAGGCTCCGGGACAGATTGCGGGCCTACCATAGTGCCGAAAGATCATGCGACAAGCCGGCGCGGCGCCGATGCGGCCTGCCGAAATGCCATGCCTTAGGGGGCGGGCTCAGCGCGACAGGCGTTTCAATTCGGCCCGCGCCTGCTCGGCAAGGGGGGAATCGCCGTGGCGCGCGATGAAGAGTTCGAAGGCTTCCCGCGTTCCCTTCCGACGCGCTGCTTCGTATTCCTCTGCCACCGCAGCGGCGGGATCGCGGGCCATTGGCATCGAAGGTGCGCGCCCCGCCGTGCTGCTCCCGCCGCCGCTGGCGTCCGAATTGGCTTTCTTCGCCATGGCCGGCACTCCTCCGAGGGGTTGAGAGTCCAGCCCACCGAATGCGACTACGGCGCCAAGCAGGCCGGCCGGGAGTAAACGTCTTTTCATGAAACCCTGCAAATGACGGGCGCGTCGTTGGATCGAGCTCTCGTGCGTGCCCCGTACGACTACGGGATTTGATGGCTAACACCTCGTTATCGATGATGTCCGAGTGCGCTTGCCCAATTTAAACCAAACGTTCAACTCTCAAGCTAGAATCATGTGTGTCGCTCCCCGAATCAAAGGGGACTTGCTGCTTTGGAGATTCGCTTTGGCTACCGCGGTCACGGTCACCAAGACCAATAACTCAGAGATCGACGGCCTTCTGTCGGGCTACAAATGGTCCGGCGCGATCACCTACAGCTTTCCGGACGCACCCAGCGACTACGCCAATCCATATAGTGGCGGGAACAGCGAGACGACGAGATCGGGCTTTGCCTCAGTACCTAGCCAAATTCAGGCCGCGATCAACTACGCCATGGGGTTGATCCTCGGCTACACCAACGCCGACATCCAATATGCGGGCACGAATGGCGCCGATTTGATGATCGCGCAGTCGTCGGCAGCCAATCCGACCGCCTACGCCTACTATCCCGGGAATTATGCGTCAGGCGGCGACATCTGGTTTGGCAACCAATACAATTTCTCGCTGGCCAAGCTCGGCAACTACTACTTCACCACGGCGCTGCACGAACTCGGCCATGCCTTGGGCCTCAAGCACAGCCAGGACGCCGGTGGACCGGGCAACGTGGCGGTGCCGAGCGCGCATGACAGCAGCGAATACACCGTCATGAGCTATCGCAGCTATGTCGGCGCTTCGACGACGGGCGGCTATACGAACGAAGCGTACGGATATTCGCAGACCTACATGGCCAACGATATCCTCGCGCTGCAGACGATGTACGGCGCTGACTACACCACCCAGAGCGGCAACACCGTTTACACCTGGAATGCTACCACAGGGCAGCAGTTTATCAACGGCGTCGGTCAGCTTGCACCTGGCGATGGCGTCGGCGGTTCGGCCAACCGCATCTACGAGACCATCTGGGACGGCGGTGGCGTCGATACTTACGACCTGTCGAACTACACGACCAACCTGAGCATCAACCTCAATCCCGGTGCCTCCTCGCTGTTCTCCTCAGTGCAGCTGGCCTATCTCGGCAACGGCCATTATGCATCAGGCAACGTCTACAACGCCTATCTCTACAACGGTGACGCGCGCTCCTACGTCGACAATGCAATCGGTGGATCCGGCAACGACACCATCATCGGCAATGCCATCGCCAACGTGCTGAGCGGTGGCGGCGGCAACGACACGATCACCGGCGGTGCGGGCAACGACACCATCAATGGCAGCTCAGGCACAGACACCGCCCTGTATTCCGGGATCCGCGCCAACTATACGGTTTCCTACAATGGGACGACACAGGCCTTCACCATCGTCGATCAGCGTTTTGGGTCACCCGATGGGGCCGACACCGTCACAGGCGTAGAGAATTTTCACTTCGCCGACGTCCAGATCTCGAGTGGCACATTGGCAGCTCAAGTTACTCCCGATCGGGAAGTTGTGGTTTATGATGTTCAAAATGACCAAGCTTGGACTTATCAGGTCTTTGGTTACGATGCTGAAGACCGTCTAAATCACCTCAGCGTAAAGAAGGATGACGGAACTTCCACACTTACAGACTATAACTCCAGCCAGATGCATAATTTCAAAATGGCGGTGTCGCAGTACGACAGCGAAGATCATCTGACGTCTGTGTCTATCTATCCTAATAATGGAGCGAATCACTCACTTCTCGTGACCACATATGATCCGCAGCATGTACAGAGCTGGAAAGAAGCCATATCTGGCTACAGCGTAGCCGGCCAGATCGAATACGTTACTGTTGAGAAGTATGATGGGACATCAGCCTACACGAAATACTCGGGAGGGGATGTCACAGTGTACAACTACGCAGCTGATGGACATTTGGTGAGCATCGCTCATGCAGGAGCGATCGTGTACGTCTAACCTTGGTGTGGCTCACAAGTGTTAGACTGTTCTAGCGGTATATCTCCTCGGAAAGCAAAGGCCTTCTAATCTTTCCGAGCTGGCGGCATCAAGGGCCGACAGGGTTCTCCTTTAGAAGCTTTTCGATCTCTGGCACGATTAAGGCGGCTCCTTCGGAGCTTAGATGATCTGTATCGGTATAAAGGACCTTCCCATCAAGCACCGTTCGGCATCTAACGTGGTCACAGAGCACGCGGTGAGGATAAACTGGATGATACCGCGCGTTCGTCGAGAGTTCGGCTGCTAACTTCAATACTGGTGCATGGCGGTCCAAGTACCGATGTACGCTGGTCGTAATTGGAGGCGCACGTCTCGCGGCGAGCTTCGCTAACGTTTGTGGAACGTGCCAGCCGACTTCTGGGATGGGTATGACATGGTAGATATTTATTCCGGTGTCGAGCAACTCAATTAACGTGGATCGCATTGCCGCGAGTGTTGCTTCTTGCCGCTCTTGATCTGCGCCAGAAAATCCTACCGGTGCGACGGGGAAGGGCGCTCCTGGCTCGACCCCACCCTCGCCGTTATCAAACCGTGTTCCAGCTATGTAGGCCGTGCTACGATCGCTGACAATGAGGTTCTTGATGTCATGAAGCTTCAGTGCGGCAAGAACTTGGTTCATAAGCTCGCCGCAATGGTAGAGATCGATCACCTCGATCACCGAGGCGATAAATGGGCAGCCAGGGTTCGTGTATACGAAGGCAGCTAAACCGTGCTGGGCTAACACTTTGCTAAGGGAGGCTGTCAGCGTATCCGCGTGGCTGTCACCGACAACAGCAAAGGTTGGGACTACCTTGGCTCCAATCACGCAAGCTTCCGCAATCGGCCTACGGCATGATTTGCCGTCAACAGAGGCAACTCCACGCTCTGGCCGCGCACTAAGGAGGGCGAGTTGTTGCGCTGTGTACCGTTGAGGGTAACCTTCCGTCTGACTGGTCAGGAAGCAAGCAGTCATTAACAACGCCACGGCAGAGCTAGATACAGTTGCAACGCTGCGGAAGGTAGCTGCTCTGCGCAGAGGCTGCTCAAAATAATGAGTGCTTAGGGCCGCCAAAAGGCCGGCGAAAAGGATGAGAGAGGTAACCGTTGTGGGGCTTGGCGCGTTTATCAGCGCGTGCCTTGCGAAAGCAAAAACGGGCTGATGCCAAAGGTAGAGGGCGTAAGAAATCGACCCGATATAGACCAATGGAGGCAGTGATAGGATCCGGGATGCGAAATCGGTGCCGCCGTAGCCGAGAATGAGCACCGTACCGGAGACCGCCAGCAAGGACCCGATGCCGGAGTTAGCTCGATTGCCTAGTAAAAAGATGGCGGCAAGGACCATCAATAGCCCGATTGGCGGGAGTAGGTTGCTCTGCTTGCGTGGCAAAGTTGCAAGGACCGCTCCGGCCAAGAGCTCCCAGGCCCTGAACTGAAGCAGATAAAAGCCCCGCGCTGCATCAACTTGGTTCTCACGATAAGCGCTGATAATGGATAAAATTGCCGCAGCGCAGAGGATCAACTGTAGCATTTTGCGGGCATAGCGATGGATCCAGGCTAGAGCGATCGGAAAAAGAAGATAAAACTGCTCCTCGACTGCGAGCGACCAAGTGTGGAGCAACGGAAGTAGCTCGCCAGGGGCGGAAAAGTAATTCGTGGTCTGCAGGTAGTGGAAATTAGCTCCAAAGAATACGGCGGCGATGGTACTCTCTGCAAGGTTTACGAGAAGTGGCGGCGGCAGAATGACGGTCCCCACCGCAAGGCTCGTAAGAAGCATCAGGAAAAGGGCAGGTAGAAGACGTCTGACCCGTCGCTCGTAAAACAAGCGCATCGACAAACTCCCTTCGTCGAGACTTCCGAGCAGAATCTGTGTGATCAAAAAGCCGGAGATCGCAAAGAAGACATCGACTCCAAGGTATCCGCCGCTGAATCCCGGGACGTGACCGTGGTACAAGACCACAGGCAGAACAGCTACCGCTCGGAGACCATCAACTTCCGGCCTGTATTTATGCGAGGTTTGCATTGGTCAACATTGGAACTGCCACTCTCTCAACGCAATTTTCGGCAAGCCGCCCGCCACAGGCTTAGTTGCACCGGGCGTTGAAATAGTACGGCCTCGCCGCGCCTCTTAAACCCGTCAGGGCTTGTTGTTGCGAGCGACGAAGGTTCTATCTGTACGATCGAGCCGCATCCTGGGATGGAGATAAGTCGGGTCTCGAACGGACTCTCAAAGAGAGGCGAAAGAACTCTTGGAACAAGTTATCATCCAGTTCATGCTACACTAGGTGTTCTCGTCAGCCAAATAGGGGTTTGGATTGAGGTTGTACTTGTCGGGTAAATTGCAGGCCTACAGGGATTTGCTGAATTTACTTTTGCGTTATAGCAAGAGCCATTCTGGACTCTTGGTATCATTCGTATTGCTCGCGGTGTTTGGCTCTCTAACCGAGAGCTTTGGCGTATTCTTGCTAGTTCCACTGCTTCAGACTATGGGCGAAACAAATGTATTCGCCAATATCCCGGTCGTCGGTCGCTTTTCTGAACTGTTTGATGTCCTTCCAGTCGATCAGCGTTTATTATGGGCCGGCGGCCTCATGAGTGTTGTCGTCCTGCTGAGAGGGGGACTTCAGTTCGCCCAAGAGTTTGTGGGCTACGCAATTCCGCACCGGATCGATTTTCATCTTCGGCTTCGTGCCTATTCGGCGTTTGTGGATACCAGCCTGCAGTTTACTGACACCTTGGGGGCCGGGGCTGTGACGAATGTCATGATCAGCCAGCCTGCTCGCATTGGTATCGCCCTTCGATTCTTTGCGACTCTCATAGCGAACACTGCCGTTGTGGCAAGTTATATCGTGTTGTTATCAATTGTCTCGCCGCTGCTTGTCGTCCTGGCGACAGTTTACGTAATCGCAGCGACTTTGACATTCAGAGCACTCACAACCAACCTCGTTCGTAGCGTCGGTCAAGAACTTTCGCGCGCTACTGAGCTATTCAGCCAGATCTTTTTCGAAACGTTGAACGGTGCGAAGCTGATTCGCCTGGCCGGTGCTGTCGATGATGTGCGGCGCGACGTGGAATCTAGTGTTAAACGGTTGCAGAAGGCTCGTGATCTAACTGTCGCGGTTGAGAACATGACGGTTCCGTTCTTCAGTACGGTTGGAGGGTTGCTTGTTTGCTTCATCGTAATGGCGGTAGGGATGCTTCGAACCGAAACTGCCGCGCAGGCAGTTGGAGTTCTGGTCATTTTCTTTGTATTACTTTTTCGCATACTTGGCCCCCTGAGTATTATCAGTATTTCCCGGAATAACATTATCATTCATCTTGACGCCTTCAGGGAGTTTGACGCATTTCTTGCGGCCGCAGAGAAATCTCGTGAACGTGACGGAAGCATTAAACTTGAGACTTTCAAGAATGCTATCCAATTTGAAGATGTGAGTTTTTCCTATCTGGCTGAAGGGCCCAGCGTGCTTCAGCGGATCAATTTGGTGGTTCCCAGAGGGCACACGGTAGCAATTGTAGGTCCTTCTGGCGGGGGCAAGTCGACAATCATCAACCTAATCACCCGTCTCTACAGGCCCAACTCTGGGCGAATTTTAGTCGATGGGGGTGACCTGAATGATCTGGCCATAACATCGTGGTGGGCCCGCCTAGGTGTCGTTACTCAAGACATAGTAATACTGAACGATACCATCCGCGCGAATCTCAACTTCGGCCTGCGACGACCTGTTGCAGATGATCAGCTTCGCAGGGCGGCTCGGCTCGCTGCGATTGATGACTGGATCGAGTCATTGCCTGACGGATACGATACAATACTTGGGGACCGAGGCTCTCGGCTTTCGGGCGGGCAGCGTCAGAGGTTAGCGCTCGCCCGGGCGTTTGTTCGTGATCCGGACGTGATTGTGCTCGATGAGGCCACAAGTGCTCTTGATACCCTGACAGAACGGGCAATTCAGCGGCAGCTGGAGAGTCTTTCTCGCCGGAAGACTATGATCGTGATTGCTCACCGCCTCTCTACAGTTAGGCGTGCAGATACAATCTTTCTGCTCGAAGGAGGACGAGTTGTGGAGGCAGGAAATCACAACGACCTCATTCGGAAGCGCGGGCTCTACTGGGAAATGATCGAATCTCAGGCGCTGAATCTCATTGACGACGATGAGGCATCAGCTGTGAATGTCGAATGAGAGCGCGCCTCCGTTTGAATTGGAGCAGAAGCGAACTGCGGGTTGCGAGTTCCGGAAAAAGAGTCGATGCGAACTTTACGCGTGCTGTGCTATGCAGACACAACTACCGCGGTTCCGCATTGTGCTGCCGCCGCCGAGATGCTGCGCGTTGAGCTGGGCGCGCATATCATAATGCTGCTGGAGAGAGGTGTTCGTATTGATGAGACATTGTCGAACAGCGAAATCTATTGGCGAGACGGCCTATTTGTTCCATCTAAGCACGTAAGAAATTCATCAGAAGGGACCAATAAAAGGAAAGCCGCCGCGCTGACGAGCCGTAGAATCGAATTGTTTGGTTTTCGTAACGTACTGGCTCGTTCTAAGTTGCTCAGGTACATTTACTCCACGATTAGGCGTCTTTATCTCATATTGCGCAATCCTCCTTCACTGCTCCGTCAGGCTCGCTCTTGGATAAGGCGCATTTCAATCTTGGCTATTGCTGCTGAGCTAATCTGGGCACGGCAGAGAGCGAAGACGCTACGAGAATTTCTCCGCAAGATCCGCCCAGATGTGATCCTTCTGGTGGAGGATAATGTCGAAACACTCTCGACAACAGTCATCAATGAAGGCTGCAGACAGGGTATCCCAAGCGTTATCGTACCATTCACGATCCCAAACCCTTTGGAGCCAGCCAAATTCTACCGCCACCGTAAGCTGAATCAGGTCAACGACTTCCTGTCTCGGCTTGTCGTGCGCATCTTTCCAAAATGGCGCTACCGACTTGATGGCCAGGATCTGATTCGAGTGCCGGCATTCACGGCGCTGGCTCTGGAAGCTCTCGGCCAGTCTTCCCCGGCTCCCTGGATTCTGAACCGCGGGCGGGCGGCAAAGATTGCGCTTGATAGCGAGTCTCAACGCGACAGATACGTGCAGCTTGGCTTTCCAGTAAGCCAGCTTGCAGTGGTGGGCGATATACACAGCGCGATTCTGTACCGAGCTGCAGCAAACCGAGCGCGGCTTCGCCTGGAACTTATGACTAAGTACAGTTTTGTACCGGATCGTCCTCTAATTGTTTGCGGATTCCCTCCCAATCAGTTTGGCGGGGAAGACGACGGGCAGTTTGAGTTTTCAAGCTATGATACGCTCTCAGATGCTTGGATTGAAAGCTTCCGGTCTCTGGGGAATCGGGCCAACGTTTTGATCCGACCGCACCCGCGCGCCTCAGCCGATAGGTTTTCGTCGTTTGCTGGTGGGAATATTCGCTGCAGCATGCAACCAACCGCAGAGTTGATTCCGCTATGCGATCTGTATGTCGCCTCGATATCTGCCACGATACGTTGGGCGATCGCTTGCGGCATACCAGTGATTAACTATGATACTTATCGATACCGCTATGATGATTATGAAGGGGTAGGTGGGGTCATCCACGTGGACTTGCTTGCTGATTTTCGTGTGCAGCTTGAGCGGTTCGTCGATGATGCATCGTTCGCGGAGTGTGTATCTCGAAAGCAGCGAGAAGTAATGCGTCGATGGGGAGTACTTGATGACGGTCTGTCACGGCGCTTTGCAATGCTGGTCAACGAAGTAACAGAGGGCGTGCGCTCTCGCTCTGTATCGGGGCAATAGAAGAGCTCACACGGGCTTCAACATCCTTAAGTAGAAATCGCGTGCTGGTGTCGCCATCGCGTCGCGCTGAGTCCCTCGGATGTCGCCGACATTGAACGTAGTCGTCTTCTGACCGATTTTGTTGAAAAAGGGCAGCGGTTGCGACGCAGAGGTATCAGTGATTCAGTCTGTCTAATGTAAGGGCTGTTCAGCGGCCACCTACCGGATGACGGGGTGATCTGCGAGTCTGCGGTTTGTTCGGACCGTTAGGCTTAGAATGAACACAGTACATACTGCTATCACGGAGCCGGTGCGGCGGCTTGAGGACTTCACCGGAGCCGGTCGTCGGCGGAAGTGGAGCGACGAGGACAAGGCACGGATCGTCGTGGAGATCGTCACGAGTGGTGACTCGGTGTGTTCCGTGGCTCGACGGCATGGATTGTCACCGCAGCAGCTGTTTGGCTGGCGACGTCAGTTGCGCGAAGCAGCTGGCGGTCATTCCGAAGCGGACGAAGTCCGGTGTGCCGGCAATGGTGGATGCCGTGGTGCGGGCGCCGACTGCTCACCGAGAGCGCAAAGCGGCGCGCTGCAAGGCCAAGGCGTATGACGGGGTCATCGAGATTGAAGTCGACGGCATCACGATCCGAGCCGGTCGTGGAGCGGACACGGCGATGATTGCGTCGATTGTCCAGGCGCTGAAGGCGAGCCGGTGATCGGCCCGTCGGGTGCGGTCCGGGTGATGGTGGCGACCAAGCCGGTAGACTTCCGCAAGGGCATGGAAGGTCTTGCGACCCTGGTGCGCGAGAGCATGGGAGCAGACCCATTCTCGGGAGCTGTCTATGTGTTCCGGGCCAAGCGGGCGGACCGGATCAAGCTGGTGTTCTGGGATGGAACGGGCCTGTGCCTGTTCGCCAAGAGGCTCGAGGATGGGACCTTCCGCTGGCCGAAGATCGAGGACGGCGTGATGCGCCTGTCGGCGGCGCAATTGTCGGCGCTGCTGGAAGGGCTCGACTGGCGACTTGTGCACGAGGCACGGGAGACGCCGGCGCCAGCGCAGCCGGGATAGCTGTTGGCAGTGCTGCGGCGAAGTGAATCAGGAGCGTCGGACGCGTCGCCAGATGGCGGCGAATATGCTCTGATTTGGGTGTGAAGGACGCCCTGCCTGACGATCCCGAGACGCTGAAGGCGATGCTGCTCGCCGAGCGATGCGAGAGCGAACGGCTGCGTCAGATCATCAAGGAAATGCAGCGACACCGGTTTGGCCGGCGGGCGGAGACGCTGCCCGAACATCAAATGCTGCTGGGCCTGGAAGACGTTGAGCAGGTCGCAGCGTACGGCGAGACGGCGCAGGACGTCAGCGCAACTGAAGGCCGTGAGGCGCGGGCTCGCAAGCGCCGCGGTAACCGTGGCGCCTTGCCGGTGCACCTGCCGCGGATCGAGGTCGTCGTCGACATCGAGGACAAGACCTGTCCCTGCTGCCAAGGCGAGTTACACCGGATCGGCGAGGATAGAAGCGAGCGGCTGGACTTGGTCCCGGCGCAGTTCCGGATCCTCGTGACGCGGCGTCCCAAGTACGCCTGCCGGGCCTGCGAAGATGGGGTCATACAGGCGCCGGCCCCGGCCAGGCTGATCG
This sequence comes from Bradyrhizobium sp. Leaf396, assembly GCF_001424605.1. NCBI lineage: Bacteria > Pseudomonadati > Pseudomonadota > Alphaproteobacteria > Hyphomicrobiales > Nitrobacteraceae > Bradyrhizobium > Bradyrhizobium sp. Leaf396. Next base: position 939 of record NZ_LMQJ01000033.1, on the reverse strand, counting down.
AGGGCGGGTTGCCTACCGAAGCCACGGTCGCCCAGGTCCTGGTCTCCAAATATGCCGATCACCTGCCGCTCTACCGGCAGGCGCAGATTTACGCCCGCCAGGGCATTGAGCTCGATCGTTCGACGTTGGCGGACTGGGTAGGACAGGCAGCCTTCCATCTGCGTCCCCTGCATGAGCGCCTCCTCGGCAAGCTCAGGCAACGGCCAAAGCTGTTCGCCGACGAGACGACGATGCCAGTGCTCGATCCCGGCCGTGGGCGCAAAGACCGGTCAGCTCTGGGCCTATGCGGCGGACGATCGGCCATGGGGCGGCGTCGATCCGCCGGGCGTCGCCTACGTCTATGCCCCCGATCGCAAAGCCGACCGACCAATCGCCCATCTGGCAGGCTTCAAGGGGATCCTCCAGGTTGATGGCTATGCTGGCTATGGCAGGCTCGCCGAGCGGGGCAACGTTCAGCTTGCATTCTGCTGGTCGCACATGCGGCGTAACTTCTACGAACTGGCCACCCCCGGTCCCGCGCCCATYGCGAGCGAGGCGCTCAAGCACATCGCCGAGTTCTACGCGATCGAGAAGGACATCCGCGGCCGCAGCGCCGAGGAGCGTCGCCTCGTCCGGCAGCAGAAAAGCCGGCCGCTTGCCGWTAGATTCCAAAAGTGGCTCCACACAAAGCTCGCCCTGATCAGCCAGAAGGGCAAGCTCGCCGAGGCCATCCGCTATGCGCTCTCGCGCTGGGAGGGCCTGACGCGCTTCATCGATGATGGCCGTATCGAGCTCGACAACAACGCTGTCGAGCGTTCGATCCGTCCGATCACGCTCAACCGAAAAAATGCGCTGTTCGCAGGCTCCGACGGCGGCGCCGAGCACTGGGCCATCATCGCCTCTCTGGTCGAGACCTGTAAGTTGAACGACGTCGATCCGCTCACTTACCTGACCGACGCC
>NZ_LMQJ01000032.1:0-40959 GCF_001424605.1 Bradyrhizobium sp. Leaf396 | reverse complement strand
CCGGCACGAAACATGAAGTTCCTGCGGGAATGGCCGTTCGACCTCTATGCGGGATTGCTGCTGCGCGCCGGCCTCTTCGTGAGCGCTTCTACTGCCGCTATCTGTGCCTGCTCGGGGCGGCGCTCGCGATTCCGGCCCGCATGCGGATGTTCGAATGGCTCAAGCGCTACCGCGAATGCGGCGCCGAATGTCACGTCAGCGCGCGTCGCTGCACGGCGAAGGCGATCCATCCGCTTGGGCAGATCATTTCGACCAAGACATCTGCCGCACTTGAGAAGCGCGCTTCGCGCCGCCAACCGTTGCCGCAGCCTGCTCCGACCCTGCCGTCATGAGGAGGTCGTCATGAGGACTGACACCTCGCCTGATCATCCGGCCCGCCACCGCGCCATCACCATTGGCGAGCGCCACGGTCGTCGCGTTTGCAGGACCGGCGCGTCCCTCGCCGATCGAATTCGAATGGTGCGGCATGGCAATGGAGGCGGACGCCAGCATTCCCTTCAACGGCGGCGACGCGCAGCCGCACGACAATCCGCCGCGATCGTCGAAGCCGAGGTCGAGCGCATTGAAGGCGCGCTGCGCCTGTTCCGCGCTGAATCGGAGCTGCGCCGGCTCAATCGCGACGGAACCCTGCCCGAGCCGAGCGCCGATCTACAGCGCGCCGTCACCCTGCGCTTCGCACCGCCGACCTCACGCAGGGACTTCGATTCGTCGGTGCAGGCGCTGTGGGAGGCACATGTCGACTGGTTCGCGGATGGCACGCGCACCACGCTGCCGCCGGGCGCGATGATTGCGCGGACGCGAGAGGAGTGGACTGGCGGAAGATCCAGCTTGCGCCGGAGGCGATCTCGCTCAGCAAGGGCCGGCCCCTGGCGCTCAACGGCCTCGGCCAGGGCTACGTCACCGATCGCGCCGCGGAGCTTCTGGCGAGACAAGGCTCTGCACGCGTCCTCGTCGACCTCGGCGAGCAGCGGGCGATCGCGCTGCGCGAGGGGGGTCGCCGTGGAGCTGGTGTCGCGCGACAATGCGGAGCCGTTGCGACTTGCCCTTGGTGCACTGGCGGCGTCGGAAGGTTCGGCGAAGAACAAAGTTGGCCCCCGCGCTCAACGGCCTAGACGGCCGCAAGTCGGGCTCGGTCGCGGGGCTGCAGCTATTCGGATGCGAACAAGAACTCGGGCATCACCTGGGACGAGTCCAACTTCCTCGACTACATCAAGGAACCCAAGGCCAAGGTACCCAACACCAAGATGGCGTTCGCCGGCATCAAGAACGAGGCGGAAGCCAAGAATCTCTGGGCCTACCTCAAGCAATGCGACTCGCCGCGGCGATTGCGATTGCGATCAGACCCGCTTCATTTCGTCCCGGCGCAAAATGGTTTGTTCGGGCGTCAGGGATTCATCTCGGACTGAACCACTTGCGGCACGGCCGGCTCCGGACACGGCATCCTGGGCTTCAGGGGGCAGCGCGCGCTAATTCTGTCGCAAGCCACCAGCTTGCAGAGCTGCGCCATATCGCGCACTACGACCCTCGAGGCGCGCACGTCGACGCCCACCGTGCGCAGCTTGGCGAAAACGCGAGAAAGCGATTCCGGCTTCAAGCCAAGTCTGCCGGCGATCAGCGACTTCTCGTACGGAAGCGTGATCGTGCACGGCCCGCGGGTGCGGTCGGCCAGCGAAGCCAGGAACTCCGCCACGCGCTGCGTCGCGCTCTGGGCCACCAGTTGCTCGATCTGCTGCACCATGCGGTGCAGATGCTGCGAGGTCGATGCGATCATCGCGATCGCGATGTCGGGCGTATCGCGGATGCAGTTGATGACGTGATCCGCAGGGATCAGCATGACGCGAGCCGGCGTCACGGCGCTCGCGGTAGCGGGATAACAGCCGGACGTGAAGGTGACGGCCTCGGCAAAACTCTCACCCTTGGTCAGGACGTTGAGAACCGCTTCGTCGCCGGCCGGCGTGACACGATAGATTTTGATCCAGCCGTCGATAATGACGAAGAAGGCGTGCGCCGGCTCGCCCTGGCGGAACAGCGCGTGACCGGGACGAAGATTGAAGACGCTGGCCCCCGCCAGAAGAACGGAGAGCGCCTGCAGCTTCAGTCCGCTGAACGCCGGTATGTCGCCGGCGACCTGAAAATCAACCGGAGTAGGCGCTGTCATGGTTTCTCCTGCTGCCCGATTTTCTTGCTGACTTTCGATGATCTCTAGCTGCATGTCATGATGTGGATCAATTTGCACCATGAGGGCGAGGACCGTCCTCACACAGCGCGATCAAAGACCAAGACGCGATCGGACGTAAGTCTTCCCATTCCTCTGCATCATCAACCCATTCCAGTCCGGGCTATTTGTGTAGGCACAAATTCGGGAAGCTTTTGGCGGGCGTTCGACTGCAGGTCCGCCGGCTCAGGCGGAGAAACCGAGTCCCGCACGCGGAAGCCCCGGTCGCGAGATGCCGCACCGCCCCCCCCTCGAGAGGGTCAGGCCACGAAGCTCGAATCACACGATCCGGAAAATAGCCTGATAGCCAAACGTCCAAGCGTCGGCATGCAGAAATGGGGGCGACCGGCGCCGTGGGTTGCCCTGACGCGTGTCGGCGGCGACTTACAAAAGCTGACCGAATGGCAAGCCATCCGGGCCGCGAGACCAAACGCCGGCACCTACTTAACGCGCTACTCCGACTGGCGGCGAAGGGAGGCATTGGCTTGGCACGCAGCGGCACGACCGGCGATCCGCCCGAACACAGTGGAGATGGTGATGCCGAGGCCGGCAAGGTTGCCCTCACGAAGCACATTGGCGGCCATGATCGCGCCGGCGGCGAAAAGGCGACTCGAAGCGGTGCCGTCGGCCCGCAGTATCCGGGTGTCAGGGGCGATGGCAACGCCAAAATGGGTGAAGGTAACCCCTGGTCGCAGTGGGTAACAGAAAAACGGCGGTCTGCTCAATGGGTTCGCGCAACACGACTTCGGTGGCAGCAGTCCGATGGTGGCTCGCTCCACTGGCTCCGTGTCGGCCGATGCGACGAGGGCTGCGTTGAAGCGATTGACGGTACTGTTGAGAACTGCAGAATCGAGTTGCAGCTTGTTGGAAGGTCACCGACGTCATCAGCTTGAATCGGACGAAATACCGAAGGAGCTGTCTTCATGTACCCGTCAAGATCCAGGATCAGATAGGCGATCTGGTCGGGACAGCGGCTGATACGTACTCCCCATTTTGAGAAATGCATCTTGCCGATGTCCTCGCCCTCATCCGCGATTCGCAGACCATTTCGATCGACAACTATGCCGTGTGGAATTGCAGTTACGCGGGTCACGACGCCACCGTCGAACTTGGGGCCTCGCGCATCGAAGGGAACCATGTGGCAATGCGACGGCTCTCCTATGGAGCGCATGCCACACGCGAGCAAACGAACGAGCAGGTCACCCAACGCGTAAGGCGTGCCTCGGATCACGAGACCGTTCGCAGCATCCCCAAGCTCCTCTCGAAGCCATTCGATATTGGCCGGATTGCCACCAGCACATATAGCGATGGTCTTCGATGCTACGTGGCGGACTACGCCTCCCCGACTAACGAAGGACACGCAATACTCGGTTTGGCTCAGATCTAGTTCAATCACGGGGCTGCCGTGCCAGACTGTCGCGCCAAGCCGGATTGCGGCAGCGTAGAGCGCGTTCATCATGGCCTTTCCCCCGCCGAGAAGGAAGGCGGTCCGATTTGAGACATTCTGGCAGCGGTGATCTCTACGCTCGAGATGGATTCCATTCTCGACAAGCCAATCGGTAGTCTCCGCAGATTCGCGGACCAGGATTTCGGTCAGCTCCCGGTCAGCCGTTCCGCGCGTCACGTGCAAGATATCGCCTATGAACGCCTCTTCACCGTACTTTCCGGGCACGAACGTAGTCGGCTGCTGATGCGCAATCCGGAAATTGCGCGCATGACGAGCGTTCTCGCCCCGCAGAATTGAAGGCGCTGCCTCGATCACGTGAACCGACGCGCCGCATTGACGTGCAGCGATGGCGGCACATAGAGCCGCGCTGCCGCCGCCGACGACTAGGACGTCGACGCAGCTGCGAAGCGCCGGAGCATAAGTTGTTAGCTCGCCGCTCGCGTGCGCTTCGAGCTCGGCTTGAAGTGCCCGTCGGTCCAAGCCAGTTAATGACAGGGGAGACTTTGTTGGACTTCTCACTGGATCGTCCTTCGCAAGTCATTCCGTGCGACCATTCTGGCGACGAGGGCGCTATGAGCTCCAGACGAGGCCGGCAATGGTGAATATAGCTGTCCGGGCTCCACAGCGGGGTGCACGACAGGGAAGTCGTTCAGGAGATTCCTCGCTCCAAAGCAGGCAAGTAGGGTAAGCGCACTTGCTCGCGTACGTCCTCACATGCCGGTATGGTCTCGACCGCCGTCGATGCCGGTTGTTTAGGCCGCAAGTTGGCCAAGGCAGGAAGAGACTGGTCTGCTTCGCAGAGGCGCCTTCGGGCTCGCCCTGCCCACTGGGCTAAAGTGAAGCCTCGATTGGCGAGGCAACACTTAGGGGTGCCCAGTCTGCATCTCTTGCAGCAAGCACGCAATCAGCACAAAAAGGAGCCGTCGCTCGAGATCGGGCTTGCGTCTACGCCACCCGAGTTTGTGTAACTGTCGCATTGCGTTCTCCCTTGCCGGTCTGGAGCCCATTAAGTTGCCACCAGTAAGAACGTCGTCGTTGTTCTGGCACAAAGAGCGTGTCTGCCCCTTGCCGGTCTTCGAATAGCAGCCAGCGGCAGCTTGGGCGAAGATGACATCCAGACGTTCGGCCGTGCACTCCAGGCAGACTTCCCGGGACGCTACCGCTCGACAAATCGGTCCGTGGCGGAGAGCGTATTGCCGGCCTCGTCCCGAACGGTGAACACGACGTCCTTCTGCTCGGCGCCCGCCGCCGTCAAGGTGACGCGTAAGGACTCCGAGGCGTCGGCGGCGACCTCGATCGGAGCGATACCATCACTGCCCACGATGGAGAGCCTTGCATCGATGCCGCTGACGGAGAGCGTGTAGCGATGAGGGCTCGCTGACTTGTTGAGCAGCTTCACGGTGTAGGCATTGCGCAACGACCCGTCGGATAGCCGGACAGCTACGGGATCACGATCGTGCTGGACCGACAACGTCAAGGTGGTCCTCATCGCGAACCCGACCCCGATCGTTCCCGCCAACGCAAGGCAGGCCGCCGTCAAGCCGACGGTCTTCGGCCGCAGAAGACGGTTGCGAGGGGACTCGTTGCTGCGGCCCCGCTCGATGTTAGCCCAGCTTTCGTAATCGATCAGGCCTCTTGGGCGTCCGAGCTTCGCCATTACGCCGTCGCAGGCATCGACGCACAGGCCGCAATTGATGCATGCGAAGTTCGGCCCCTCCCGGATGTCGATCCCGATCGGACAGACAGCGACGCACTGGCCGCAGTCCACGCAATCTCCCGCCGTCTCACCCCGCAGGCGCAACTCGGCGGCCTTCTTCGCGGAGGTCCGCTGCTCACCGCGATAGTCCCGATAGTTGACGGTGTAGGCCTCCGGATCCCAGATCGCACCCTGCAGGCGCGGCCAAGGACACATGAAGGTGCAGACCTGCTCGCGCGCGAAACCCGCANCGTCGTGCCCGTGAACACCGCGATCCAGGTAAGGGCGTTGGCGGAAAAGTTGCCGGCAGCCAAGTCGCGCAGCAGGTCCGGCGCGTCGGTGAAGTAGAAAATCAGCGTGCCACCCGTTGCCAGGGAGATCAGAAGCCACGCCGTGTGCTTCGCCGCGGACTGGACGGCCCGCTTCGGCGTGAGGGGTGCTCCGAAGTTCTTGAGACGCTGGCGCCTGCCGCCCTCGATCACGCGCTCGACGAGCAGGAATAGATCGGTCCAGACCGTCTGGGGGCATGCGAACCCGCACCAGAGGCGCCCCGCAAGCGCATTTGTAAGAATCAAGACGGTCGACGCGAGCACCAGGAGGCCGGTGACCAGATAGAGATCCTGAGGCCATATCTCGACGAAAAACGCGTAGAGGCGCCCGTTGGCGAAATCGAGCAGCACCGCCTGGTCCGGTGCGTTCGGTCCGCGATCCCAGCGAACGAACGGGGTGACGTAGTAGATCGATAGGGTCAGCAGCAGGATGGCCCATTTGATCCTTCGGATCGGACCTCGGACGGCCTGCGGGACGACCGGCAGTCCGGCTGCCGCCGCGGCCTTGGCACGCGTTTTCGCGTGGTTGATCTCGATGGTGATGGCCATGGGAAGCGTCAGTTCACCGCGGCGAAGCCGAGCGAGGCCCGGACCGCTTGTTCGAGGAGGTCGGGAGTCCAAGGCGGCTCGAAGGTCATCGCCACGTCGACGGAAACGACCCTGGAACGGTCGACGCCGCCGTACGCGCTCCTTCCTTCAGGAAGGACGTCGCTGGACACCCCGGCGTCGTCGCCGTCATCGTGATGCGGACCGCCCCATCCGCGACCGCGATATCGTAGACCAAACCGAGATCGACAATGTTCTCGCCCAGTTCAGGATCGATCACGACGCGCAGCGCGTCGCGGATGTCCTCGGCCAACTGGCCCATCATGATGGCGCCCTCACGGTCAACTCGTAGGTGGCGCCGTCAGGGTGAAATCCACCGAGCCAGCGAAAGCCGCGTTTTTCGAGCTGAGGGAACAGGAAGACCGGCTCCCGTCGAAGAAGGGATGACAGCGTCTCGCCGGGCCCCAGCTTTTCCGCCGCTGCGAGGATCCGGACCATGGGCTCGGGCGGATCCAGGTCGCGGTTGTCGAGTTCCACGACAGGCTCGGGCCAAGGGGCGAAGGGGGAATTGTTTGCGGCAACCGATGTGGTCTCCGCCTTGGCTCCGGCAGGCGTGAACAGCACCTCCCATTCGCCGCCTTCGAGTTCGCTCGTCGAATGAGCGAAGCCCTTGTCGGCCATGACGGCGAACAAAGGCACCGGCTTGAACGGCGCGTGCAGGCGGAGGCCCTGCCCCTGCCGGAGTCGACCGACCGCGGCCATAATGACCGAGAACGGCTCGCCACCGCCGCGCAGGATCGGGCGGACATCGACATCCAGGTATTCGGTCATGGCGATCTCCTTCTCAATTCGTCGCGCAGATGAAGCCTGACATTCCGTCGTATCTCAGGAGCTCATCATCGGCGATGCAGCCGGCGACTGGCGCTCGCGTGGGCACTGCGCCTAAAACGTCTTCGCGCCCTCCGATCGAACGCGAGCCACGGTATCCCGAGGTCGAGCGAGGTCGTTGCGCCATCGCAAAGAATCGCCGGACCTTGGGGGAACGGGCCTCGCGCCCCCCGGGCAAGGACCCGGTTCAGGCGCCGATCGACCAGCGAAACGATCGGAAGGCGCCAAGTTCACGGAGATCGGAGGAAGACCCGCGTCTGAGTGGTGGAGGTGTTCCGCGTGTTTTGAGCTGCCTCAAGGCAGCTCAATAAAGATTTCATAGATTAGCCAACGTAGCCCCGAGCGGCGCCGCCATGACGTCACTGAGGTTATGACCCCGGACTCCTAGGCACTCCGGGGTCGCCCCTTCCTTCAGGAGGCTGGGATGAAGACGTTGACCGAGGCAGAGGCCGCATTGAAAGAGATGGAGCGGGGCATCAATGCGATCAGGTCCCGCGAGCTTCGCGAGTTGGTCCACGAAGCCGTTGAGGAGTACCGAGAAATCATTAAGATGCTGCGCAGGCTCTACAATTGACGCTACCTCAGTTGGCAATTCATCAATTACCAATATTTCCGGCTTATCATGAGAGAATGCCGGACAAGGAAAAGAGCCTGGAACAGATACTGGACGAAATACACAGGAAGGAAGCGGCAGAACGCGCGCGGCCGACCTGTGACTCGAAACAGCCCAAAAACAAGTGAGGACGCCTAAGTGGGCGGCCTTTTCATTCTCAGCCCCCGTACTTCCGCTGCTGGCTCCTTCTCGGAAGTCCGATAACGTCCGCTTTCGCGCCGCTGTTAGGATATGCGAACATAGGATGCACCTGCTCCTAACGGCAAGTTTTATGAGTACGCACCCAAGTGCTTGTGGAGAGGCTCAAATGGGAGCATCGCACCCGACCATAGAGGCTGAAGTCGTTAGCGATCCCTCCATCATGAGCGGGGATCCGTCGTTCGCGGTATCTGCGTGCCTGCCGAAACCATTCTCGCGTACCTCCGCGGTGGCCAAAGCGCCGAAGACGTTTTCGAGGATTATCCAAGCCTACCTGTAACGGCATCGACGCTGTCGTTCGCTGGGCGCGGCGACGTATAGTGCGGACTGGATGTCCAACCCACCGCCGGCAGAGCGTTGAAGGATCGTTTCTCCATCGATGGGTGTCTGAAACGACGATCTGGTCGGGGACATCCATGTCGACGGCAGCGTCCACATCAGAGAATGGTCTTCGGAAGACCACGACATCGGTGACATCGGAATCCGAAATGGCCTTAGACCGGAATTCGACGATGCAGTGGCTGGTTGGGTTCGGAGAGAAGGCTGCTCTGGAGATTGTTGAGTCGAAGAGGAGGTTTCTCGCGAGATGGGTTGCCTCCAGGCCGCGTCTTTCGGGGCTTGGATTTCATGCACAGGATCTCTTGAACTCGTCTGGATCGGCAATGTCCGCTCGGGCAGGAAGTCGTCGGCGCTATGATCGTTCAATCGTCGTCTGATGGTTTCCGCTCCGCAATCACATCGTCGTAAGCGGGCATGGCTTGGCGAAAAGCAGATGGGGTGCTACGGCGCCTGCAGGCAGACGCAGCGACAAGATCCTGCGCGAGCTTGCGATCCCACGAGTCCGAGAGGATTTGATCGATGTCAAAGCTTCGAGCGTCCATGCAAGACGGATCCTATTCTACAACATTCGCGGCAAGAGGCGATCGGATGAATGTCACTTCAATCGATTTGCGCAGTGCGCCTGTGAGCACCGTCATGACGACCGAGGCCACTAGTCAACAGCGCCTTGAACATCTCGAATCAGACACAAGTACTAGTTCGATCTTGATTTGGCAGCATACGTCTGTCTTTGCTGAGCGACAAGGATCGTGCTTCGAACCTTAGTTGCCGATCCGAGGTAGGAAGCCGCAGAAAAGTCGATGTTGGGCTAGGAGTTCTAGGGAGACGGAAAAAATGCTCACGGTTCACTCGCTGATCCCGATGATGTGAGTATCGAGCTCCGCCGAACGAGCCGTTTCGCAGCCGTCGGGAAAGCCAGATTGATGGAGTTCGCAGCCCTCGCTGATTTTGGACTCTCGGCAGCTCCGCTTTGGAAGGCAATGCGAAGCAATAGCTTACAAGCGCAGCGGCCGAGCTTGGCCGACTTTGTTTCCAGCCAGTTGGCTGCGCTGCAACAAGTCCCGACTGAAAGCAACTTTCGGATGCAGTTCGTTTGTGCTGAGCTTAGCGCACTATCCCGCTAACAATTAGCCTAGTGGAAGCAGTCTGATGCGCTTCAAATCGAGCGCGGCAGCGCGACAACCTACCGCGGCGCTCCCTTCCGCGGCAGCAACAGCATCGGCCCATACAGCAAGGCAAACAGCAGGTAGGCGGCGATCCAGGCCGCGCCAGCGAGGCTGAGGGTCGCGAACGTGGTCTCCGGCGAAAGGGCCGCGACAATGCGCGCGAGCGCCGCGCTCACAATCAGCAGATAGATCGCGACCGTCCCGGCCGACGCGGTGAGAGGGCGGCCGGTGTGACCGCGGGTCGCCCGCGTCATCACCCCCAGTGTCATCAGTCCGATGCCGCCGACCGTCCAGGCGTGGATCGCAGCAGTCGCCGCTGCCCGGTCGCCTGTCCAATGCGCGAATCCAGCGAGCAGGAAGCCGAGAGGGATGAAGGCATAGCCCGCATGGAGCACAGTGACGAGCGGCTCGGCCAGTGCGCGCTGCGGATACCAGCGCGCCTGCCGGAAGAGGTGGAGCACGCCGGCAACTAGCAACAGCCCGGCCAGAACTGGATCGGCCACGGGCAGCAGCGGTGCGCCGGCCCAGCCGAGCAGCGCGAAGAAGCCGACGATCGCCGCGACGGCGTCGATCCGGCCGAACGGCGCCGGCAGCGGCCCGGGCTCGCGCGGCCTGAGCCAATTCGTAGTGAACGCCGGCACAATTCGGCCACCGATGATAGCAATCAGCATGACGATGGCGGCTACGGCGAAGCGATCGCCGTAGGTGGAGCGGTCGTACCGCCAGACTTCGTAGTGGACCAGTGCCTGCGCCAGCGCCAGCGCCCCTATCCCGGCGAGCACCTTAAGGTTGCGCCGATTGCGCGCGGCGACGATGTCGCGCCCGATCACAGCGAGCAGCGCCAAAGGAAACGCAAGGCTGAGCGCGGCGACAACGCCAGGCGACGACAGGCTCGACAGCGCTATCGCCGCCCGCCCGGTCAGCCACAACGTGAACAGTGCGATCAGCGGCAAGCCGCTCGACGGCCGTCGCCCGGTCCAGCTAGGCACCGCGGTGAGCAGAAATCCCGCCACGATGGCCGGCACGTATCCGAACAGCAATTCGTGGCTGTGCCAGGCGACCGGCGGAAACGCGCTCGGCAGGGCGACAAAGCCGAGATACCACGGCACCCACAGCGCCACCATCGCAGCCGCGTGCAGCGCGCCGAACAGGAAGAACGGCCGAAATCCGCCAGTGAACAAAGAGGACATCGCCCAGCCGCGCGGCTTCACCAGCATCGGCATGTCGAGAATCCTTTCACATTGCTATGAGCCGATCGACGCCGGGTCCGACAGCAGCGGCCAATAGGCTTTCAGCCAGATCAGGAACGCCGATGCCCAGATCAACGAGGCAAGGCCGTGCGCCGGACCGGGCGGCGTGAGCCAGCCGAGATCCGGCGCGAGCCGCAGCATCAACCCGATCAGCAGAACGGCCATGGCCGTCTTCGCGAGGCGGCCCAACGGCAGCGTCCGGTCGGCATGCATCAGCCCGGCGATGCTGAACACCGCCATCACTCCAAGTCCGAGCCCGCCCATGGTGATGACGTGCAGCCCTGTGGCTTCGGGAAACGGCAGCCCGAGCCGGGCAGCGCCGATCAGCATCAGCCCAGCCCCGGCCAATATGCTCGAGCCTGCCGGCGACAGGATCTCCGCCCGCAACATCTCCCGACCGACGAACGCCTCGCTGGCCCGATCCATGAACGCCGCGCCGGCAGCGACCCACAGGAAGCCGGAGACTGCCGGCGAGAGCGCGCTGAGTTCACCCGCGATTGCGACGGCGGCGAGGCCCGGCCCGAGATTAAGCCGTCCCGGATGTGGCCGGTACGGCGAGTTCTGTTCGCTCGGGTCGAGTACGAGATTTGTGACCGGCACGGTGATGCGCGCCAGCGCCAGCCCAAGAATGCCGCACCACAGCAAAGTGCCGACGCGCGTCATCGTCTGCGCCAGCGCCGCGTCCGAGGTCCAGAATGCGTAGCGAATGATAAGGGCCGCCGTCAGCAGCGCCGCGATCCAGCCAGCGAACGCCAGGAGCCGCGTTGTTCGTCTGTAACAGGACACTGCCAGCAGATGAACCAGCAGCGCGGTCAGCCAGGCGGCATCGAGCAGCGCGGCGACCGGCGTCAGCGCGTCGGCGCCCAGCAGGCCGGCGATCCGCGCCCCGCCCCAAAGGCCAGCGAGCACGAACAGCCTGGTGTGGCGGACCGGGCGTGTGTCGGTCCACTCGGGAACCGCGGTGGTTATGAAACCGAGCAGCGCTGCGCCAAAGCCGCCGATCAGCATTTCCTGCGCATGCCACAGTCCGGCCGGCATCGCCCGCGCCAGAGGCAGGTCGCCGCCGTGGACCGTTGTCCACAGCACCGGCCACAGCGCCAGATGCAGCGCCGCCAACGGAAAGAATAGTCGAAACCCTTCATCGCCCAGTACGCGATGCAGCGACATCGGATAGTTTCTCATGACCCTCGTCTCGACCGGCTCATGCCTCTCTCCGTTCGTCGACGTCGTTGATGTGACAGAACAGCGGATCGTCGTGCAGGAAGCTCTGCACCTCGTCGAATATGTCCCGATCCTGGCGCATTCCCGGGACGCCGGGCAAGGTCCGCTCGCCCGCAACGCCGCGGCCGTTGAGATCAAGCACCGCGATTCGGTGCGCAATCCGCACCGCCTCGATCAGATCGTGGGTGATGAACAGCGCCGCGAACGCCTGCATCGTAGCGGCCTCGATCACGAGATCCTGCATGCGGCGCTTGAGCGCCTGATCGAGAGCGGTGAACGGTTCGTCGAAGAATACGAAATCCGGCTCGACAACGAGTGCCCGGGCGATCGCCGCGCGCTGACGCATGCCGCCCGACAACGCGACCGGAAACTTGCCGAGATCGTCTGCCGCGAGCGCCACTCGCGCCGCGGCGGCCCGTGCTCGCCCCCGGCGTTCGCCATACGGGACGCCGACAAGCTTCAACGGGTAGGCGATATTGTCCACCGCGGTCGCCCACGGCATCAGCCGCGGCTCCTGGAACACCATGCCCTGGCGCGCATAGGACCGAACCGTGCGCCCGCGCATCGGCTCGATGATCCCAGCCGCAATCTGGACCAGCGTGCTCTTGCCGCATCCGGACGCCCCGACTAGCGCAACCACCTCGCCCGGCGCCACGGCAAGCTCGACATTGTCGAGCACGGTGCGTCCGAGATAGGCGTGGCCGATGCCGGCGAGCGTCAACGCGGTCATCGCTTTACTCCCCAAGGTCGCGCCGCTTCGCGCCAGCGCTCAAACGCCGAGCGGATCGGATGCAACACGCAGTATTCTACGGCGATCAGCGCCGCGACCACGATCATGATCCAGGCCAGGGCCGCCGCCACGTCGAGATTTGATCTGGCGCGCGCCAACGCCCCGCCGACGCCGCCGGTATTAGCAAGCAGTTCGGCCATGACCGCGACCTTGAACGCTGTGCCGAGCGATATGGTGGTCGCGGGGAATACTTGGGCGGCGACCTGGCGCAGTCCGATCGTCGTTACCCGCCGCCAGACGCCGGCGCCAAACGCCTTGGCCATGTCGTCGAGGCTGCGGTCGCGGCCGGCGACGCCTTCGGCCGCGCCGGCGAACATCAGCGGAAACGCCGCGATCACGATGGTCAACAGCACGGTGCCGTCGGTCGGACCGAACCAGATCATCGCCAGCACGATCCAGGCGATCGGCGGCACGCCGAGAATCACCGTGATGAGGGGGCGCGCCAGCCGCATCGTCGCCGCCGAATACCCGGCAATCAGCCCGGCTGTCAGCCCGGCGAGCGTCGCCATCGCAAACCCCTGCAGCGCGCGTCGCACGGTGTCGAGGGCGATCGTCCAGTTCGACGGCGCGGTCAGGATCGTAGCTGCAGCGGCCAGCGTCGCCAGCGGCGCGGGCAGGATGAAGTCGCCATACGCTTCGTGGCCGGTCTGCCAAAGTGCGGCCAGCATGGCCAGCGCGGCGAGCCCGGCCCAGGCGCCCCACAGGAAGCGGACCGCGGCGAGCAAGCGATCGGCGATGTAACGCGCTGCGGTCACAGATAGAAGCCGCCATCGGGTAGCCGCCCCCCGATCATCGCCATGTCAGCGCCGGCCGCCTTGGTGAACATCCGCTCAAGATCGGCCCGCGCCTCGCGCGCGCTCACCGCGACCAGCTTGGAATGCGGAATCGACTGCTGGATGATCGGCAGCGGCAGCTCCAAATGCGCGGCGGAATGGCCAGCGGCCACCGCAGGGGCAGCGTTGACTTCGGCAGTGGCTGTTACCAGCGCCTGCTGCAGCCGCGGTAGCAGGCTCTCGTTCGCGGCGCGGAACGTGTCGAGTACAGCGAGTCCCGCCTGCGGCAAGATCGGCGGCCCGCCTACCGCCCGCGCCCATTCGACCTGGATATCCATCGCCCGATGGACCGGGCGGTTGGCGAGCTTGCCACGGAAGATCGCCGCGGTGGCCGCCGGCTCAGGCACGAACGCGGCGTCGATTCGACCCGCAAGCAGCAACTGAATGGCCTCGAGGGGCGTGCCGGTGGTGCTGACCTGGATATCCTTGCCATCATCGAGGCCGTGATGGCGCAGCAGAATGTTCGCCAGGAACTCCGGCGTGTCATTGCGGAACGGCACCGCCAGCCGCTTGCCCGCGAGCGCGGGAAACGTTGTCAGGGAAGGATCGGCGGCAATCAGGAACAGCAGGCCGTGAGTCATGACGTTGACCAACCGGATGCCAAAGCCGCGATTGTAGAGGTTCGCCGCCGCCGCCGTCGGCACGATCACCAGCGGCATTGTACCCGAGGTCAGCCCCGCGCGCATCTCGTCAACGTCGCGCCATGCTCGGAACTTGGCCTTGTCGGCAAGAAACGACAGCGACCCGGTGGCGACCGCGTGGGCCAGTATGATCGATGGGCCAGCCGGCGGCCCGGCCAGCGTGGTCTCTCGCAGCGATGCCGCCAATACCGGCTGGCGCAGCAAGGGGTTTGTGGCGAACGCGGAGGCTGCGGCAACGAAGGCGCGACGAGAAACGGGGGCTGTCATCGGTACGCTCCACGTCCGCTCGTCATCATGTCTGGGTGGAGTTGCGACATCATTCGCGCTGGGCTGATTGCATCTGCCGGGTCGGCGTATTGGCCTGCCTGTGGTCGCAGTTGCGGGCCTCCTGTGTTCATTCCGATGAGGCTCGCAGGGGCGTTCAGCTGACGCAGGCCTTGTCGAGCGCCTTCAGCCAAGTGTCGCCGCCGGCGAGGAACCCGGCGCGGGAGACATTGTCGTCTTGGTCGGTGAAGTTCCAGACGAATATCAACCTCTTGGCGACCCACCGGATCATCTCCTGGTCTTCCGCCGCGAATCGAGCAGCGTCGGTCTCTCGCACGTTGTCGAAGCGCTCGTTCCTGGCGGTCGATCGAGCTCTCGCCACTGCCGTTCCACCGATTCAAGAAGTGTTTGACGATCATCGGCTCCGCCGCAGGGGTGGACAGGACCATGGCGACGGGCATCGCCGCTGCACGCGCGTGCTTGCTCATGTCGAACTCGATGTTCACTCTTCTAGAACTTGGCCTTGATGCCGGCGTAGAAGCCTCTGCCGTCGGCAGGCAGGAACGCGGCCTGATCCGACGTCGCCCGGTCGACCACCAGCGCGGTCGCCGCATAGGTCTTGTTGAACAGGTTGGTGATCTCGCCGAACACCCAGAAGGTTTTGTCGATCTTGTATTCGGTGCGCAGGTCGACCACCGCATAGGGATCGGCGTACAGCGTGTTCATGTTGTCGACCGCAACTTTGGTCGGGCTCCAGCGCACCGCGCCCTGAACCATCCAGGCGTCGGTAGCCTGCAACTGCACTTGCGCATAGATCAGATGCGGCACCACGCCGCCAAGCCGGTTGTTGCCGCGCACCGAGTCACGAACGAAGCGGAAGTCCTGATAGGTGTAGGCGAGCCGCCCGGACAGCCGGTCGGTGAACTTCATCCCGGTGCCGAGTTCGACGCCGAAATGCGTGGTGCGGTCGGCATTTACCGCCGCCAGTGGCGCCCCAGTGACGTCACGTAGCGTCAGCAGTTCGTTGCCGACCCACGAATAGTAGGTCACCGCATCCCAGGAGAAGCGATCGGTCCGGCCGCGCCAGCCGCCTTCCGCCGTGTTCGCCGTCTGCGCGCGCAGGTTTGGCGTCGCGAACGCCGCCGCCGCCAGCGCCGGATTGCCCGGTGACGGGCGTCCCGCGCTCGAGTTCGGCGTGCCGTTGAGCGTCGCGATCAGGTCGTCGTGGGTCGGCGGCTCGAAGCTGTGGCTGCCGGCGACGAAGAACGTCTGCACCGCATCCGGCCGATAGCTGATGGCCAGACTCGGGCTCCAGCCCGCGTACCGGCGCGAGTAGCTGGTGTCCTGGGTCGCCACCGAGCCGTTCGGTAGCAAGGCAGTCGGATTGGCCGGGTTGTACGCGATCGTCGGCCGGCGCGCGGAGCCGTAAATGTCGTCGTTGTCGCGGGTCGCGTAGGCGTAAGAAATCGAGGGCGATACCACAAACTGCCTCCAGACCGGGACGTTGGCGCCGGCGTACAGCGACAGGGTCTGGGCGTTCAACAGGTTGGCGCCGAACTGCGCGCTGGTCTGCCCGCTCTGGTTCAACGCGTAGAAGCGATCGGCCGAACCAACGGTGTATTGCGCGGTAGTCTCGAACAACGGCAGCAGCGCCGCAGTGGGATTGTAGGCATAGCGCGCCACACCAGTGAAGTCGCCGCCCTGAGTGGCGCGGACGCCCGATGAAATCGGGAACCGGAACATGTCATCGGTGTAGGTGTAACCTAACGCGAGATCGAACAGATGCGCATCGATCACCGCTGTGGTGCGGTTGCCGACCATGAACTGGCTCGCCTCGCGCCGCGGCTTGTCACGCACGGCGTTGGGGCCGGGATTGATCGCGACGCCTCCGACCACCGTGGGACCGGCGGCGGTCTGCCTGGGGTTGGCGTATAGCGCCGCCCTGTTCAGCGGGCCGGCCACGTCGAAGCCGAGATCGGTATAGCTCATGAAGAACCTGGTCTTAACGTTCTCCGAAAGGGCGACTCCGAGATTGCCGTTGACGCCGACGCGCTCCGACGAATTGTAGTCGCGGAATCCGTCGCGTCGACTGGTCTCGAACTGAAAGAACGCATCGACATCGTCCTTCCTGCCGCCGACCTGCCCGGAGGTGTTGATCTGGCCGAAGCTGCCGCCGCTGACGCCGATCTGGGTGCCCGGCTGACTCGAACCGGTCGGCGACACGAAGTTGATCGCGCCGCTCAAGACCGTCGCGCCGAGGCGATTTGCCATGTAACCGCGATATACCTCGATCGAATCGGCCTGTTGTGGACTGGCGAAGCCGATGATGAAGGAGCCGTCGGCGCGATTGATCGGCAAGCCGTTCTGCAGCACCAGAACGCCGCGCTCTGCTGGATTCTGCTGGGCGGCGCCGCGCATCTGGATCCGCGGTTGGTCGTTGGCGCCAAGGAAGTTCTGCACGATCAATCCGGGAATGCCGCTTAGGCTGTTGGCCAGCGACGGGTTGCCGTGATCCGCGATATCCTGCTGGGTCATCAGGGCCACGCCGCCGGGCAGCATGTCGAACCGCTGGCGGACTACGCCCGCGGGTTGTACCGAAGGCGTCGCTGGCGAAGGCGTAACGGCAGCAGTCGGTACACGCCGAGTCGCCGATCGTTGCTGGCGCACGACGGACCGTTGGGGTTGTCGCGTCTCGACCACGATCGGATCGAGCGTAATGGCCGACCCGGGCGTCGCCGATTGCGCGAAACATGCCTGACTGGCCGACGACAACAGAGCGGCAAGTGCCATCGTCCGCAGCGGTAATTGCCGGCCGATCCACCGGATCGCCTGGATCATGTCATTGTCTTTTATATGCCCGGCCACGTTCATCGCTATCCCCTGTCCGCTCGATCGTCGGGCATGATGCCGGTGTCCCGCGCGTCGATGCAGTCCGACGTTCTTCAAGAAATGGAAGGTCGCCATCGCACGTCGAACCGCGACACGGGAAATCCCACCCCCCGATCCGTACTTAGACGCCGACCTTTCGGATTTGATCTCGATGGCAAGCAGGCTTTCTCGACCGGCAGCGACCATACAAAAGCGTCCGGCCCGACCTTTTGCTTTGGCGCAAACAACTCTCATTCGCAGGACGCGGCCGATTGATCAGCGGGCGACGGGACACATGTCGAAGGCCTTTCAGTACATCAAATGGTCGAATCTAGCAGGCTTCCTCTCAACCGCCGACCGCCCCAAGGCGCTTCGCTTAGCGCTGAAAACCAGCGCTGCCCAGCGCGGGTAGAAGACACGTAGCTGGCGCGGCCACGCGCTCGATCTCGCGCCAAATTTAGAATTTCTCTCACTTGATTTTGCGAGTGCGCCTGCAAATTAGAATCTCTCGCAACAGATGCATCGTTTGCTCCCAGCACAAGCTTCTTCGCGAATGCCGCAAATAGCTTCGCGGCCCGTGCAGAGCGGCCTCGCCCTGCGGCGCTTTAGGACAGGCCGACGCGACGTGCGCGGCGTGAATGCTGAAGAAGAAACCATGAATGCAGGGGCAAGTGAATGATCGGGGCGAAGACGGCAATCGGAACGACGACGCGCGTCGTCGGCGTCGTCGGCGTTGTCGTGCTGGTCGCCATGATGGCGTCCGCGCACACGGCGAAGGCGCAGAGCGCGCAGAAGATCTCGGCACCGTCGTGATCACCGCCAAGACCGGCACCGTTGCCTCTCCACTACGCCCGCCAGCGCCGGTCTCGGCGGACGACTCGGCGTCATTCGCGGCCCCGCAGCGATGAGGGAATGGGATATAACCAGCCTTGTTCCGTCGTAGCATGGCGGATGAGGAGGACCGACGTCCGGGCGTCGTTACTATGAAGTCGCGGACCTCAAAGCCTCGGCGCTCCCCCATGGCGGCGCCAGCGCGCACGATTACGTAGCACGGCCAGGATCAAGTGGAGGTATGCCCATGACGGTGGCTGGTGCGCGATGATCAGGAGCTCGACCCGGGAGGTGGCTTGAAGACGGCGAACTCGCCGCTCGCCGGCAGCCGCTGCTCCAGATAGTAGAAGCGGAGCGGCGCGCTGCCAGTAGCATTGTAGATCAGAAGGGGCAGCACGGGGGCAGAAGACATCAGAAGCGTGATTATGCCGGCGCACATGGCCGAGAGCGTGGAGGTCTGACGCCAAGGCTTCGTGTGATCGCCCTGTCGCCTGCACCGTTCATTGCGCCGGTCAGAGGCTGCGAAGGCCCGGTGCCCTTTGTACGCGACAGCATCGCGCCGATCCATGGCTGGCTGATATCAAGCCCGATTCGACTTCGAACAGTGGGAATCAAGGGCACCATCGCCCAAGTCGCGCACGTGCTGCTCGTCATCCTACCGGTCGTCATGTGGCAAGCGGGATCGGCGTGTCGCGCTGTCGGGTGCAGGCGAGCAGCTTCGGCGGCGCGCCGGGTCCGCTGCCGGATCTTAAGAGATTTCGTCCGCGCGTCCCTCACGGCATCGGAGCCCGTATACTGCTCGCCCTCGTGGTGTTGCACGTAGGTGCCGCGGTCTATCACCTTCTGGTGTTGCGCGACCGGTTGCTCGAACGACTCTCCTGGAGGACGCGTCAATGGGGAAGGCGAGGGAGCATAATCGATCCTTCTTGGACTTGATTGGCAGCTCGAGTGCCACTTTCTTGCCGCCAAGCCCGTCGGCGCGGACCGACGACGGAACCCAGATGAACGTCCCTGTCGCATCCTAACTAAGACGCACAGCTACAGCTTGCCAGCCAGCTTATCCCGTGCCCGACAGGACAGTCATGCTGCGATTGACCACGACCCCATGAGGGCGTGGCGGGCATCACCTGCAAGCGATAGTCCGAAATCCAGGGCATCCGGCTTGCGAAGGGCGATGAGAATGGCATCGGCGTCATAGAAGACCGGACCTTTGATCCATAAGATGAGCGTTCCCGGTTCGCCGCCGAGTTGCCCGAGACGATCAAGACAGAGGCCTGCCGCGCGCTGCGGATGCATGAAGGCTGTCGGGAAACCGAACCGGCGCGCATAGCAGCGCCACAGGTGGATGCCATTGTAGTCGCCCGTCAATCCGCCGAATGCCCAGCGACCGGATCCGGGCGTTTGAAACTTTGCAACCTCGACGGCTGCCGAGAGGTCGGGCAACGCAGGTTGCGGACAGTTGACCTCTGCCGGGCCGAAACGTCCCCTATAGAAATATGTGATCGTACTTTCCCAGTCGCAGCGGTCGCCACTTACCAACCGGGTGTGGAGGTCGACCTCAATGCCCTTTTCGACCTCGCGATGCCCGCCGATGCCGGTTTCGAAATCGTATTCGGAGCCGTGATCAAGCGGGGTGTGCCTGACGAGGCGGTTGCGTGTTTGTAACGCGTTCCAAATCGGCAAGGGAAATGCCGGATGCGTCAGCAAGGCCATCTGCAAACGGAAGCCGAGCACGTGCGGGTAAAGCACACACCGGGCATCTCGGCCGGTCGCCTGATGAAAGCTTGCCTCGTGGCTTCCTCCTATGCGAACCCCGGTCCAGCGCTCGACAAGGAGCGGGAATTTCGGTCGTACCGGAAGGCGGGGAAATCGCAGTAAAGCCCGCGTCATGAAGGCGAGTGCGGACGGCGGCCGCCGATGCTGTTCAATGGTGGCGGGGTTCATGACCGCCATCTCGTCTGGTTTCCAGTGGATTTCTCGGCCATAGTGAGCATTGAGAGGCACCCATGCAGATATATAATATTATTATATAATACCATTCTATATGATAGTCAAGAAGAGCAAATCGTCGCGCCCGCGAGCGGCCCACGGCCAGCGCCGACACGACCTGATGGATGCGGGACGCGCCTGTTTCGCGGCATCGGGCGTCGGAGGCGCGACCGTCGACGATATCCTTAGCCGCAGTGGCGCCAGCGTCGCGAGCCTCTATCAGCACTTCCAAGGCAAGGACGGGCTTGCGGCCGAGCTCTATCTCGAAGCGATGGACATGTTCTTCGCCAAAGCTCGGGAGCGCCTTCGCCGGGCCGAAACCACCGCCGACGGCGCCAAGGCTCTGGTGCGGGCCTATTTCGACTGTGCGGAAGCCGACCCGGCAGCGGTCTCCTTCCTGATCGAAGCGCGCGACTATCTCGAAAAGACGCGCTATGCTGCCGAGATCGAACGGAAGAATGCGGAATTCATGCCGGAAGTGGCGGCATGGTTTCTTCAGAAGATTAGGGCGCGCAAACTGCGCGATATCGCCCCGGACTACATCATGGCGATTATCGAGGGGCCGGCTCGCCACTATGTGAAGCGCTGGCTGGCATCGCGGACGCCGTCGCTGAAGGAAGCTCGCGAAGTGCTGGCGCAAGCCGCCTGGGACGCCTTACGGGAACCTTAGACGGAAAAACCCGCGCGCAGCTATGTCCGCGGCCAGCATGGCCGCGAGAGAGCACTCTGATCCGCACAGATTGTCGCCAGATAGTGCGTAGATCGCTTATGATAGAAGTAAGTTAGTGGCGCGATGTTTCTGCTTGCAATTGTCGGGATCAGGCGTCGCTGTCGTCGTCTCGAGAACACTTGTTTAATGGATCAAGGCTGGCCTTGCGGTCACAACAGGAGTTGTCTGCGGCGACGTGATCTTTCTGATCCTGGCGGTCATCGGCTTTTCGGCTGTCGCGGCAACGATGGAATCGCTATTCCAAGCGATCAAGTACGCATGGGCCGCCTGTTTAATTTGGCTTGGGCACGTCCGCGCAACGGCATCCTCGGCTGACCGGGATGCGCGCCGCGCGGACAGATTGGAACGACAGCTACTACTTGGTCTTGCCGTCGGAGTCGTTTTTGCTCAAGGTAGGCGCAGTGATTCTTGGCTTCCGCTCGTTCTTGATGCCGGCGAACGCCATCTTGGTGTTGGGTACCCTGGCCTTGGGTTCCTTGATGTAGTCGAGGAAGTTGGACTCATCCCAAGTGATGCCCGAGTTCTTGTTCGCATCCGAATAGCTGCAGCCCGCGACCGAGCCCGACTTGCGGCCGTCTAGGCCGTTGAACGCGGGGCCAACTTTGTTCTTCGCCATCGGACCGACATCGTGGCAGCTCACGCATTTCTTGAATGGGCGCCAAGGAAAACAGATAGCTTCGACGTTTCCACAGCTTACCTAATTCTCGCAAATAGATGAAGCGCGAACGCGTGCACTCCAATTTAGACTAAACTGCACGCGTTTGTACCCGTTTGACCTCGGTGCATATGAAGCCAATTTCGTTGGGAACGCCGCTAGCGCGGATATCGGCGAGCATTGTAGGCGATGCAGCGATAGTTGGGTGCTAACTTTCGAATTTGAGAATCCAGGCACTAGAGGCTAATTCGAATTCATGATCGGATAACCGTAGCCGTTCTCCTCAAAGAAGAGCTTCACGTTGCCCGAAACGGTACAGGGCATCACCCAACTGCGCCCCGCGCAAGTCGCGTCACGCCTCAACGGCGGATAGCCACAGATCCCGCTTCGACCGTGGGATGGCAAGCTCGACTTTCATTTCCAGCACAAAGTTGACAAGCGTCGAGACCTCCCAGCATCGATGCAGTTCGGATGTCCCACGAAGCACCGCCTCCGTCTCCATCCTTTGCCAATCGACGTCATCAGCAATTTTGGTGTAAAGCAGTCGACTATACTGGCGGGCAGCGCGGCGGTAGTGCCGCACTCCTTATCTCGCAAATGGCAACCAGCATATCTTTGCTCCGCGTTCGATGGATTTCACTTCTGGCGAGACAACGACGAATCCGGCGGCGAGGCTGAGCTGATGCAGCTTGCCGGAATTGGAATCCGGCAACAGCTCGATAAACGGCAAGCCGTTCTCGATCCCCGAGAGAATGGCTGGCAGATAGGTTGTGCGGCCCGGTCGTCCGCTCCAGGTAAAATTGGCAATCGCGGTTCGCTCGCCATCACCGGCGCGCTTGATCCCTGCACAAGCACGGAGCACCTTATCGACGATGACTTCAAATGCCGTGAAGAGCGCCCCCGGATTCCCGGGGAGGCCGACATAGGTCGAGTTAGCCATTCTGCCGAGGACCACGGGCTTGCCGGGTTTGATCGCGACCTTGCGGACCCACAGTCTGCCACCGCAACGCTCGAACGAATCCACCACATGGTCTTCGTCTCCCACAGATATGCCCCCGGCACTGATAATCACGTCGGCGCGGGCCGCAGCCGACTGGAAGGTACTGCGCAACTTCGATGGGCTATCGGCGACGCATCCGAGGTCTGCCATCTCGATCCAGGGCTTTGCAAGCAGGCCGAGCAGGATAAAGCGGTTGGCATCGTAGATCTCGCCCGGCTGGATGCTCTCCCCCGGCTGTCGAAGCTCCGAACCGGTCGTGAATATTGCCACGCGAAGCCTGCGGAATACACGAACGCCAGGATAGCCGCAGGCCGCTGCCACGCCGGCCTGCAGCGCTCCCATCTCGGTGCCGGTCTCGATCAGGCTTTCGCCCGACCTGACGTCCTCGCCGCGCCTTCGAATATTTTCGCCGCTTCGTGGCGCGCGGGAGAGAGCTATCCAGTCGCCCTCCGCATGCACCTCTTCGTGGGCAATGATGGCATTGGCGCCGGCTGGAATCGGCGCACCCGTCAGGATGCGAAAGGCGCAGCCGGCCTGCAACACCGGCTCGTCGACGGTGCGGCGCGCGGCGATGCTGCCGGCGACCTTCAGCCGGGCAGGAAATTCAATGCCTAGGCTGTCCGTATCGACGGCATAACCGTCCATCGCACTGTAATCGAACCGCGGCAGCGGCTCGTCGGCCTTGATGGGCTGTGCGAGAATCCGCCCCGCGACGGCTGAAAGATCAACCAGTTCGGTCTCGGCGATAGGCCGCGCCTCGGACAAGCCGATGGCAACCGCCCGTTCCACCGAGACAAGGTCCGTTGCAGGCGTAAGGCACACGTCGATTTCCGGCTGCAGCAATGCTGCCATTTCGCCTCCGCAAGATCGTTCGAAGTTGCAATCCCTGTCTAGCAGGCCGCCGGCTCGGGACTTTGCGCCATCGCAACAGGAAATGCTCTATTGAGCCAGTCCGCGATCTCCAGGGGATCGCTGGAGAACTCGACCGACATGCCCCCGGTAAATTCGCGCCAGGAGTCGAGATTCCGCGTCGGGATCCCGATTACCACGGGAATGTCGCGGTCGACTGCCATCGCCACCAGGTCGAGCAGCCCACGCCCTTCGGCCTCCACCTTGCCGAACTTGTTGAGGATCAGAATCTCAGGGGCGAGATCGAGCGAACGCGCCACCTGGCCGTTCACTTCCGCGAGCGCCGCCTCGTCGAGTCGACATCCCGACGCGCCGGGGCCGCGGTCCTCGAATAAATCCGTCCGTAGTCCCGTCGTGAGTTCTTCCAGCGCCACATTGCAGTGGCCGGCGGCGTCCGAGCAGACCGGATGTTGCAGCACGCCGGCGATCTTGAGCCCACGATGCCGGCAATCCTGGACGATTCGTTCGAATGTTGCTTGGGGATAGACCTCGTTGGCGTAGACGATCGCGACCAAAGCGGGTTGCCGATGCACGGCTGTGCTATGCGGCGGGACGGAATGCTGCGCATGCATCTGGATTTACCTCCATTCGTCGCGCCCCGATCAGATCGAGGCAGTAGGGAATCGCCGGGAAGACGGCGCTCAGACAGATATCGATGGCCGAGGGGCGTCCCGGCAGATTGACGATCAGGCACTTTCCGCGCGTTCCGGCAGTCTGTCGTGAGAGAATGGCGGTCGGAACCTGTTCGAGGCTGACCCGGCGCATTAGCTCGCCAAATCCCTCCAGCTCGCGAGTGACGACCATGCGTGTTGCTTCGGGCGTGAGGTCCCGCGGCGCCGGACCGGTGCCGCCGGTCGTCAGGATGAGGTCGCAACCGTCGCCCTCGACCATTTCGATCAGCGCCTGCGCCACGCTGTCGGTGCCGTCAGGCACGAGCCTGACGACCGCGGTCCAGTTCGAGGCCACCACCCGGCCGAGAAAATCATGGATAGCCTTGCCGCTGATATCCTCATATTCGCCGCGGCTGGCGCGGTCGGATATCGTCAGCACACCAATCCGCGGCAAAAGATCGTCCGGCACCTCAACCCTCCTCCAGAAACTGCGGTTCAAGCATCGACAGCCCGCCGAAAGCTTCCTCGGCGTGGCGACGAACCATCGTGATCGGCTCGCGACGGTTTGCGTATTCGCCTTCGCGATCGAGGCTCTCCGCTTCATCGAGCGACGACAGCTTCAGGCCGAGATCCCGCAGCAGCCCGTCGCCCAAGCCATAGATCCAGCCGTGGACCGACACGGACTGCTGACGCAGCCAGGCCCCGCGCAATATCGGCGTGGCCGCGATGCGCCGCAGCTGAAGCTCGACGTTCAGCTCGCAGGCGCGGTCCATTCTGGCTGCATCGCTGGGTAGGCGCGCCAGCTCCGGCGCGCAGCGCCGGCACATCTCCCGCACCGGCGCCAGCCAGTGATCGACCAGACCGCCGCCACCCGGCGGTTCGAATGCCCTGCGTATGCCGCCGCAGCCGTAGTGGCCGCACACGATGACGTGCTTGACCTGCAGCGTTTCGACCGCAAATTCCAGCACCGACAGCAAATTCATGTCGCCGGTGTGAACGACATTGCCGACATTGCGGTGGACGAACACCTCGCCCGGATCGAGACCGACGATGTCGTTGGCGGGAACGCGGCTGTCGGAACAGCCCAGCCAGAGATATCGCGGCGCCTGCTGCTCGGCGAGACGGCGAAGGTAATCGGGGTCTCTGCGGGTCCTGCCCGTCGCCCAGGCCACATTGCGGTCAAACAGCTCGTCGATCATCTGATGTCACGATCCGGCGCCGATCACGAACAATCTCCACCACCGCCGCAAGTGCAGCCGGCATGCGCGGGCGCCTCAGGCGCCTCATCTTTCTTCAGCGACCAGTTAACCATGTAGACGAGACACCCCGTTCCGGGATCGTCGGTACGCTCGACGACGTTCATCAACCCCAGCCAGTCCTCGCTGCCGGCGAGATTGGCGAAGCGCCTGACGGCGCCGGAGGCGTATTCGCCTACGGTCTCTTCATACCGGCTGGCCGCATCGCCGACGCGCGCGAACAGCACGATATCGTTGCAGGCGAGCAGCACCTCGCCGGCGGCGGCGTCTTCACTGAAACTGCGGATGATGTCGCCCAGTTGCATCTTCGGCCCCTATTGCAGCAGCGGCGACGCCGCCGCAGCGAGCGCAATTCCCGTTATCTCGGCCCGGCCGGCCAGCACCGAGACATACTGCGCCAGCGCGCGATGCTGAACGCTGGTCGTGAGGTAGTCCGCGATACGGTCGCGCGCCAGTTCGAATGGAAGCACCTGCCCCGGCGCATGCTGATCGAGACGGATGACATGAAAGCCGTAGCGGGTCTCCGCAATGGCCAATTCACCGGGGCGCATCCGCTCCAAGGCGGCCTCGAACTCGGCAACCGTCTGGCCGCGCGTCAGCTGACCGAGCCGTCCCCCTTCCTGCGCCGAGGTCTTGCAAGCCGAATGGCTGCGCGCGAATTCGGCAAACAGCGCCGGATCTGCGCTCACCGCAGCCAGAATGTTCTCGGCAGTCCGGCGACCCGCACTGCGGGCCACGACGTTGTCGGGATGCGCCGCAATCAGGATGTGCGCCGCCTCATACAGGTCTCCCGAACGGAAGCGCTGTCGGTTCTGCTCGTAAAACCTGAGGCAGGCCGCGTCGTCCGGCTCAGGGGTTGCCACCTCTCGCTCGATCAACGCGCGCATGGCCGCTTCCTCGTCGGTCTCGGAACGCCCCTCGGCATCGCGGAGCGGCTCTGCTTTAATGCCGAGCCGCGCCGATTCCTGCAGCAGGAGTTCACGCACGACCAGTGCCTGGGCCGCAGCCTGCCATGCCATGATCGGCTTCTCGGCCGGATGGTTCTGCACCTCACGGGCAATCACCTCGCGCGGAATGACCTTGCCGTTGACGCTGATCGTCTTGGGCTTCGGCAGCGCATTCGTCACTGAGCAATCCACTGATCTACTCCGCCGGTTGAATCGGTCGCAGCGAACCATCGCGGCTTCGCACCACCTGATAGCCGCGCCGGCCAAGGTACCACACCGGCGCGCTCCAGATATGGACCAGTCGGGTGAACGGAAAGACGAGGAACAGCGTCATGCCGAGCACGAGGTGGGCCCTGAAAATCGGATGCACGTCCAGAACGTTAGCTGCCGCGCCGGGCTGGAGCGTCAGGATGCCCTGCGCCCAGGCCATGAATTTCACCATCTCATGGCCGTCCAGATGGCCCATCGACACCGGAATGGTCGCAAGCCCCAGCAGCAGCTGCGCGAACAGCAGCAGCAGGATCGCGGTGTCGCCGAACGAGGAGTTGGCGCGAATGCGCGGATCGAACAGGCGGCGGTGCGTCAGCAGCGCAATTCCGACCAGGCACATCAGGCCCGCAATGCCGCCCGCGACGATCGCCAGCATCTGCTTGAAGCCGTGCGAAACGCCGAGCATGTCGAACACCCAGATCGGGGTCAGCAGGCCGACGAAATGGCCGAGGAAAATAAAGAGAATGCCGACGTGGAACAGATTGGAGCCCCATGTCAGTTGCCGCCGCCGCAGCAACTGGCTGGACCCGGTACGCCACGTATACTGCTCGCGGTCGAACCGCACCAGGCTGCCAAACAGGAATACGGTCAGGCACAGATAGGGATACCAGCCGAAGACGATTGAATTGAGCGTTTGCATGGCTTCCTCCTCACTGCGCACGTGGCGCGGGATCGACCGCGCGTCTGGCATGGCGAAGTTTTGCGATCAGGCCTTCGTGGCCGCAGGCGCCCTGCCCCTGGCTGCCCGAACCGAACCGCACCTCCTCTTCTTCCCAGGCGGCATCGAGCGCCACGAGATCCATCGGATCGGTATCAATGTCCTTCAGCAGTTCGTCGACAATCTCGCGCGACAAAGTTTCGGCCGAGATCGCGACCAGCACATCGAACACCGACTTGTAGTTCGATTGCCGCCGCCCGAGCCGCTCGCCGAGGGCCGCAAAAATATGGGCGGCCTGCCCCAACAGGTCACGGGCCTCCGCGAATGGCTGGGTCGAGAGGAATTCGAGGAACAGCGGCACGTAGTCGGGCAGTTCGTTGGCGGCAATGAACAGGTCGGCCTTCTCGTACATCGCCTTGAGGTCGACCATGGCCTGACCGCGATCGCGGCTTTCGCCATGGATGTGCTCGAACAGATGCAGTGCCAGCGTCTTGCTGCGATCGAACAGCAGGCCGTAGCGCTCCTGCAGATCGTAAACCTCGCCGACCGAAATTTCCTCGATCAAGAGATCGAGCGCACCGCGACAGGTCGCGGGCACCACCTTCTCGGCGTCGAGGATCGCCGGGAACTCCGGCGCCGCGTCGATCAACTCCTGGGCCGGATAGCTCAACAATGCCGACAGGACCTTGAACGTCTTCATCACGCGATCTCCATCGGGTTCTTGGCCTTGCGCGGCGAGCCGAATAAATTGGTTTCGCTTTCGCCACCAGAGCAGCCATTGCCGAAGGTGAAGCCGCAGGATCCACGCATGTCGTAGGCATCGGCGCCGAGCTCGCGGTGCGCGGTCGGAATCACGAAGCGGTCCTCGTAATTGGCGATCGACATGATCTGGTACATTTCGTCGATCTGTGCCGGCGTGAGCCCGACCCGCCGGGCGACCACTTCGTCGACGACACCGTCGATGGTCTTGGTGCGCATATAGGAACGCATCGCCATCATTCGCTCCAGCGCCAGCGTCACCGGCTTCTCATCGCCCGCGGTGAGCAGATTGGCGAGATATTTCATGGGGATGCGCAACGACTTTACATCGGGCATTCCGCCATCGAGCCCGATCTTGCCGGCGGAGGCGGCCGAGGTGATCGGCGACAGCGGCGGCACGTACCAGACCATCGGCAGCGTGCGGTATTCCGGATGCAGCGGGAACGCCACCTTCCACTCCATCGCCATCTTCCAGATCGGCGAGGCCTTGGCGGATTCCAGCCATGCATGCGGGATGCCCTGCCGCTCCGCTTCCGCGATGACCTTGGGATCGTTGGGATCGAGGAAGACGTCGAGCTGCGCCTGATAGAGGTCGCGCTCGTCGGGGTTGCTGGCAGCTTCCGCGATGCGATCGGCGTCATAAAGCACGACGCCGAGATAGCGGATGCGACCGACGCAGGTTTCCGAACATACCGTCGGTTGGCCGGCCTCGATGCGCGGATAGCAGAAGATGCATTTCTCGGATTTGCCCGAGGACCAGTTGTAATAGATCTTCTTGTAAGGGCAGCCGGAGACGCACATGCGCCAGCCGCGGCACTTGTCCTGGTCGATCAGGACGATGCCATCCTCCTCGCGCTTGTAGATCGCGCCGGACGGACAGGCCGCGACACAGGCCGGGTTGAGGCAGTGCTCGCACAGCCGCGGCAGGTACATCATGAAGGTGTTTTCGAACTGGCCGTAGATGTCCTTCTGCACGCCCTCGAAATTATAGTCCTGCGAGCGCTTGGCGAACTCGCCGCCGAGGATCTCTTCCCAGTTCGGACCCCATTCTATCTTCTCGATCCGCTCGCCAGACACCAGCGAGCGGGGCCGCGCGGTCGGCATCGCCGGCATTTCCTTGGCCTGCTGCAGATGCGCGTAGTCGAAGGTGAACGGCTCGTAGTAATCGTCGATTTCGGGCAGGTCCGGGTTGGCGAAGATGTTCGCCAGCACGCGCCACTTGCCGCCGATGCGCGGCTCGATCTTGCCGTTGCGCTTGCGTTTCCAGCCGCCTTTCCAGCGCGCCTGGTTCTCCCAGTCCTTGGGATAGCCGATGCCCGGCTTGGTCTCGACGTTGTTGAACCATGCGTATTCCATGCCCTCGCGGCTGGTCCACACGTTCTTACAGGTGACGCTGCAGGTGTGACACCCGATACACTTGTCGAGGTTCAACACCATGGCGATTTGAGCGCGGATCTTCATTCTGCGGCCTCCAAACGGGGGGGTCCGGGCTGATCTGATGTCGGCGTGTCGAGCCAGTCGACTTTCACCATCTTCCGGACGATGACGAACTCGTCACGGTTGGCGCCAACCGTGCCGTAATAGTTGAAGCCGTAGGACTGCTGGGCGTAGCCGCCGATCATGTGCGTCGGCTTGGTGACAACGCGGGTGACCGAGTTGTGAATGCCGCCGCGCTGGCCGGTCTGCTCCGAGCCCGGTACGTTCACGATCTTCTCCTGGGCATGGTACATCATGCACATGCCCTGCTTGACGCGCTGGGAGACCACGGCGCGCGCCACCAGCGCGCCGTTGGTGTTGTAAGCCTCGATCCAGTCGTTATCGACGATCCCGGCGGCTTTGGCGTCGATCTCGCTGATCCAGACGATCGGACCACCGCGCGACAGCGTCAGCATCAGCAGATTGTCGGTGTAGGTCGAGTGGATGCCCCATTTCTGGTGCGGCGTGATGAAGTTTAGCACCACGGACGCATTGCCGTTCGGCTTGCGGTCGATCACCGGCTTGATGGTCTTGGTATCAATCGGCGGCCGGTAGACGCAGAACCCCTCGCCGAAGGCACGCATCCACAGGTGATCCTGGTAGAGCTGCTGCCGGCCGGTGAGCGTCCGCCACGGGATCAGTTCATGGACGTTGGTATAGCCGGCGTTGTAGCAGACCTTTTCCGATTCAAGGCCGGACCAGATCGGCGAGGAAATGATCTTGCGCGGCTGCGCGACCACGTCGCGGTAGCGAATTTTCTCATCCTCTTTCGGAACCGCCAGATGAGTGTGTTCCCGTCCAGTAAAGGTCTCGAGCGATGCCCATGCTTTCACCGCGACCTCGCCGTTGGTTTCCGGTGCAAGGCTGAGGATGACCTCGCAGGCGTCGATCGCGCTGTCGATGCGGGCAAGTCCCTTGCTCGCACCCTCCTCGATCACGACGCCGTTGAGCTTCTTGAGCAGATCGACCTCATGGTCGGTATTCCAGCTCATGCCCTTGCCGCTATTGCCGAGCTTGTTCATCAGCGGCCCAAGCGACGTGAAGCGCTTGTAGAGGTTCGGGTAGTCGCGCTCGACCACGGTTACGGCCGGCATGGTCTTGCCGGGGATCGGATCGATCTCGCCTTTCTTCCAGTCCTTGACGTCGAGCGGCTGAGCGATCTCGCCGGCCGTGTCGTGCATGATCGGGGTCAGCACGACGTCTTTCTCGACGCCGAGCACTTCCGGCGCCACGCGCGAGAACGCCTCCGCGATACCCTTGTAGATGTCCCAGTCGCTGCGCGTTTCCCAGACCGGATCGACCGCCGCCGACAGCGGGTGGATGAAGGGATGCATGTCCGAGGTATTGAGATCGTTCTTCTCATACCAGGTCGCCGTCGGCAGGACGATGTCCGAATACATGCAGGTGGTAGACATCCGGAAGTCGAGCGTGACCAGCAGGTCGAGCTTTCCTTCCGGCGCCTCCTCATGCCACCTCACATCGACCGGCTTCTTCAAGCCATGCTCGCCGAGGTCCTTGCCCATCACGCCGTGCTTGGTGCCCAGCAGGTGCTTGAGGAAGTATTCGTGGCCCTTGCCGGACGCGCCAAGCAGATTGGAGCGCCAGACAAAGAGATTACGCGGCCAGTTCCGGGGATTGTCCGGATCGTCGCAAGACAGGCTCAACTCACCCGACTTCAGCGCCTTGGCGACATAATCCTTCGCCTCCATCCCGGCGGCCGCAGCCTGCTTCGATACTTCGAGCGGATTGGTTTCCAGTTGCGGTGCCGACGGCAACCAGCCCATCCGTTCGGCGCGCACGTTGTAGTCGATCATGGCGCCATCCCACGGGCCCACCGGCGCCGTCGGCGACAGGATCTCCTTAACGTCCAGCGTCTCGTAACGCCACTGGTCGGTGTGCGCGTAGAAAGCCGACGTCGAATTCATCTGCCGCGGCGGGCGCCCCCAATCCAGGCCAAACGCCAGCGGTGTCCAGCCGGACTGCGGCCGCAGCTTTTCCTGGCCGACATAATGCGACCAGCCGCCGCCGGACTGCCCGATGCAGCCGCACATCACCAGCATGTTGATGATGCCGCGGTAGTTCATGTCCATGTGGTACCAGTGGTTCAGGCCGGCGCCGAGGATGACCATCGAGCGACCGCCCGTCTTTTCGGCGTTGAGCGCGAACTCACGCGCCACCGTGACGATGTGATCGCGCGGCACGCCGCTGATCTTTTCCGCCCAGGCCGGCGTGTAGGGCTGCAGGTCGTCGTAGCTCTTGCCGATGTTCTCGCCGCCCAAGCCGCGATCGACGCCGTAATTGGCGAGGAAGAGATCGAACACCGAGGCGACGACGGTTTCCCCCTCGGCCAGTTGCAACGTCTTGGTCGGCACGTTGCGCTTGAGCACGTCGGGATGATCGGTGCCGGCAAAATGGTCGTGCTCGCGGTTGCCGAAATACGGGAATCCGACCGGCGACATGCCGTCCTTGATGTCGTTCAGCGACAGCCGCAGCCGGGTGTCCCGGTTGCCGGACGTCTTCTCTTCCAGGCTCCATTTTCCCTTCTCGCCCCAGCGGAAGCCGACCGAGCCCTTGGGCACAACGATCTCGCCGGAGGTTTCGTCGTAGGCGACTGTCTTCCATTCCGGATTGTTGGTCTCGTCCATCCCGTTCACGAAGTCGGATGCGCGAAGGAAACGCTCGGGCACGAAGTGGTCGCCCTGCTTCACCAGCCGCACCAGCATCGGCATGTCGGTGTACTGGCGCGCGTAGTCGTTGAAATACTTGGCCTGACGCTCGACGTGGAATTCCTTGAGAATGACGTGGCCCATCGCCATCGCCAGCGCCGCATCGGTGCCCGGCTTCGGCGAGACCCAGAGATCGGCGAATTTCGAGGCTTCGGAATAGTCCGGGCTGATCACGACGCTCTTGGCGCCCTTGTAGCGGACCTCGGTATAGAAGTGCGCATCGGGGGTGCGGGTTTGCGGAACGTTCGAGCCCCACAGGATCAGGAAACCGGAATTGTACCAGTCGGCGCTTTCGGGGACGTCGGTCTGCTCGCCCCAGGTCTGCGGCGAGGCCGGCGGCAGGTCGCAATACCAGTCGTAGAACGACATGCAGACGCCGCCGAGCAGCGACAGATAGCGCGCGCCGGCGGCGTAGCTCACCATCGACATTGCCGGGATCGGGGAAAAGCCGAACACGCGGTCCGGGCCGTAAGTCTTGGCCGTATAGGCATTCGCCGCTGCCACGAGTTCGTTGACCTCGGCCCAGCTCGCGCGGACGAAGCCGCCGAGGCCGCGCTTCTGCACATAGGCCGTGCGCTTCTTCGGATCCTCGACGATCGACTTCCATGCCGTCACCGGCGTCATGAGCACGCGCGCTTCGCGCCACAGTTTCAGCAACCGCGAACGCACCAGCGGGTATTTCACCCGGTTGCCCGAGTAGAGATACCAGCTATAGCTCGCGCCGCGGGCGCAACCGCGCGGTTCGTGATTGGGCAAATCCGGCCGCGTGCGCGGATAGTCGGTCTGCTGCGTCTCCCACGTCACGATGCCGCCCTTGACGTAGACCTTCCACGAGCAGGACCCCGTGCAGTTCACGCCATGGGTTGAGCGGACGATCTTGTCGTGCTGCCAACGCTTACGGTAACCGTCCTCCCAGGATCGGTCCTCGGTGGTCATCACGCCATGCCCGTCGGCGAACTCGGCCTTGGCTCGCGTGAAGAACGACAACCTGTCGAGAAAATGACTCATCGTGAGCTTCCTTATTCGGCAGCTTGGGTAACGGTTGAAATGCGGGGCCCGCGCTCGACATCATGGAGCATTCCGCCTTTGCGCGAATAGACACTCCAGGTGACAGCGACGCAGATCACGTAGAAGATGAAGAACCCCCACAGCGCGCCCTCAACACCACCAGTGAGATCGATCGAGGTCCCGTAGGACTTCGGGATGAAGAAGGCGCCGAAGGCTGCGATTGCCGACGTGAAGCCCGTGATGGCCGCCGATTCCTTTTCGGCCTGGCGCTGGCGGGTCGAGGCATCAGCGGTAGGCATCAGCCGGTCTATTTCCTTCCGCATGATGTTCGGGATCATTTGGAAGGTCGAGGCATTGCCAACGCCTGTTGCGAAGAACAGGATGAGGAACATCGCGAAGAAGCCCCAGAATGCCCCCGGCTGGTCCTTGATGCCGATGAAGTAGAGGATGCCGAGCACGCCGAGCATCATCAGGATGAACACCCAGAAGGTGACCCGCGCCCCACCCCATTTATCGGAGATCCAGCCCGTCGCCGAGCGCGAGAGCGCACCGATGAGAGGCCCGAGGAAGACCAACGGCAGCGCGTCAACTGCGGGGAATTGAGTCTTGGCGAGCAGCGGGAACCCGGCGGAGTAGCCGATGAACGAACCGAAGGTGCCGGTATAGAGCCAGCACATGATCCAGTTGTGCTTGCGCTGGAAAATCACGGCCTGATCAGCGAACGAGGCCTTGGCGGAAGAGATGTCGTTCATGCCAAACCAGGCTGCGAACGCGCTGGCGACGATGAACGGCACCCAGATGAAGCCGGCGTTCTGCAGCCACAGCGAGGACGTCTGTGTTCCGCTGCTAACCGTCGTAGGATCGCCGCCGAACCAGCCGAACACGCCGACGGTGATGATGATTGGTACCACGAACTGCACGGTGGAGACGCCCAGATTGCCGAGGCCGGCGTTCAGCGCGAGGGCATTTCCCTTCTCTGCCCGCGGGAAGAAGAAGGAGATGTTGGCCATCGACGAGGCGAAGTTACCGCCGCCGAAACCGCACAGCAGCGCCAGAGCGAGGAACACCGGATAAGGCGTCGACGGATTCTGCACGGCATAGCCGATTCCGACCGCCGGGATCAGCAGTGACCATGTCGCGAGCGTCGTCCAGAGCCGGCCGCCGAAGATCGGCACCATGAAGGAGTAGAAGATCCGCAGCACCGCGCCGGAAATGCCCGGCAGCGCCGCCAGCCAGAACAGTTCGGCCGTGGTGAACTTGAAGCCGACCGAAGGCAGCTTCGCGACCACCACGGACCAGACCTGCCACACCGCGAACGACAGCAACAGCGCCGGGATTGAAATCCAGAGATTGCGGCGCGCGATTGCGCGCCCGCCCCCCTCCCAGAATGTCCTGTCTTCCGGACGCCAGTCGGTCAAGACAGCGCCGGACAGCGCACCGACATGCTCGGGCTTGTGAATCGTTTCCATTTCGGGAAGTTCGGGAAGTTTCTTGAGCTCTTCGCCGGCGATGCCGCGCTCCATCTGCCGGATTGCCATATGCATCCAGGCCAGAGAACCTGCGACGAGCAGGAACAGCAGCATGAAGCAACTGGTCCACAGACCCGTCAGGTCGACCAGCGCGCCGAATACGATCGGCAGCACGAAACCGCCGAGGCCCCCGATCATGCCGACCAGTCCACCGACCGCGCCGACATTCCTGGGATAATAGACCGGGATGTGCTTGTAGACCGCGGCCTTGCCCAGCGCCATGAAGAAGCCAAGCACGAAGACGATCACCGTGAATGGCACTAGCCCCATTTCCAGATGGAAGGCGACGGTACCGTTGACCGTCTTCACCAGATAGTCGGTCGGAGGATAGGACAGCACGAAGGTAGCGACGATGCTGACCAGGAAAGTCCAGTACATGACGCGCCGTGCGCCGTAACGATCGGAAAGATGGCCGCCATAGGCGCGGAACACGCTGGCCGGCAGCGAGAACATCGCAGCCACCATGCCGGCGGTCTTGATGTGGACGCCATAAACCTTGATGAGATACTGCGGCAGCCACAGCGCCAATGCGACAAAGGCGCCGAACACGAAGAAGTAATAGAGCGCGAAACGCCATACCTGGATGTTCTTGAGCGGCTCAAGCTCCAGCCATGCGCTCTTTGGCTTCTCGTTGTTCTTGTGCCGCGCTTGGACGACGGGATCTTCTTCGGAGAAGAGCCAGAATGCAATGCCCATCAGGCCGATGACGAGCGCCCAGACCTGCGCCACGGTCTGCCAGCCGTAGGCTACCAGCACGAACGGCGCGATGAATTTTGTCACGGCCGCGCCGACATTGCCGGCGCCGAAGATGCCAAGCGCGGTGCCCTGCCGTCCAGCAGGATAAAACCGCGAAACATAGGCGACGCCGACCGCAAACGATCCGCCAGCTATGCCGACAAAGAAGGCCGCTACCAGGAATTCAGGATAGGTATGCGCCCAAGTCAGCAGATATGTTGCGAGCGCCGCGGCCAGCATGACGATGGTGTAGACCCGCCGGCCGCCATATTGATCGGTCCAGATACCGAGCAAAAGCCGGATCAACGATCCGCTGAGAATGGGTGTGCCGACCAGGAGGCCGAACTGGGTGCCATTCAGGCCCAGCTCCTGCTTGATGCGGATGCCGATGATCGAGAAGATCGTCCACACGGCAAAGCATATTGTGAAGGCAATGGTTGAAAGCCAGAGCGCCCGGCCCCGATGCGCAGTCGTTGTTGCATCCATGATGGTCCCCTCGCCAGTTCGAAGGGCATGTATCGCCCGAAGCGCAGATTTGAAGTTTGCGCTGCGTCAATTGAAGTGCGATGAGGCGACTTTTATCGCCAGCGACCGCGTGAACTCCCCGCGAACAGCCGCTTGATCCATGTCAATGCGAGCGGCTCGAAACGACTGGATTATGAGTTGATATGATGCCCGACAAGGCGTTGCAGTGCTTCTCCGCGCATCAGGTGATCGCGCTGCCGTGGTCGGCTTTCGCCGGAAGGGACGCGGCCTCTGAGAAAATTGTTGGTCATCGGTGTATCCGGATAAATTGCCGCCAACTCCCGTATCCCGACGCGGGTCGCGAGGATTACCGTAAAGTGCCGCGATTAATTGCAGATCAATTCTCTTGTCGGAATTCGGCAGAGGCAAAATCATGCGACACGAACCATCGTCAGGAAGGTATCAACCTCCTGCTTGAGACGTTGTCCGTCCGCCGAAAGAGATTTCGCGGAGGTGAACACCTGGGTCGAAGCCGCACCGGGTTCGGTGGCCACTTCTCAACTTCAGCGATGCCGGCGAAACGTGGGAATCGCCCACAGCAGCTTGCTGCACGTTGCGCGAAATCTCGCGCTTGGCGTTTCTCTGCTCCTCCGCGGCGGCCGCGATCGCACCCGTGATCTCCGACATGCTGTCGATCGTGGACATGATCACCTTGATCGCCACGACCACCGCCGATGCCGTCGATTGGATCTCTCCGACGTGGCCGGAGATCTGGCTGGTGGCGTTGGCCGTCTGTGCGGCCAATTCCTTGACCTCGGAGACGACCACCGCGAGACCTCGTCCGGCCTCCTCCCCGGCCCGCGCCGCCACGATCATCGCGTTGAGCGCAAGAAGGTTCGTCTGTTCGGCGATGGCCGTAATAGTGTGACGATGCTGCCGACCTTGTCCGCCGCCGTCGCGAGCTTGACCATCGACTGGTCGGTGCCGCTCGCCTGTCCAGCGCGAAGTGCTGCTGCGGAAGGCCATCGCCGCGGAGAACGTCCCGCAGCTTGAGGGCTTTCCCACGGGCAGTCCGACGGACGTCCCGGTCCCAGTCCGCGCGCGGGCCCTTCAAGCTGACGCCGCGACCGAAGATGCGGCGAAGCCAGTGGTTCATGCTGGTAGAGGCGGAAGGGCGGTGGCAAGATGGGGGTATCAGGCACCAGTCAAGTCCTTGGCCATGCGGTCGCAGACCCAGTTTCCAGAACCGATCGCGACGGTGTTCATCACCGACCAACTCGCCGGCCGCCAGGCGGCGGCCCCCGATTTCGTGCGCGAGAAGCTGGCGATCCAGGACCTCGCAGATGTCATGTGCGACCATCCGGATGAAGTTCTCCAGCGCCTGGTCAAGCTCGGCATGGAGATCTGCGATGCGCACTCGGCCGGCATTAGCATCCTCGAGCCAATGAATGGCCAATTCCGCTGGCGCGCCCTGACCGGCGAACTCGCGACATTCGGGGGTGCCACCACCCCGCGGGATTTCAGTCCTTGCGGCGTCTGCCTGGATTTGGTCGAACCGATCCTCATGGAACGACCCGAGCGCGCCTACGACTGGATCCGCGACGCGGGCATCGCGGTCCCCGAGGTCTTGCTCGTGCCTCTGAAGGTGAAGGGCGCCTCTGCAATCGGCACCTTGTGGCTGGTGACCACCGATCTTGGCCACTTCAACAAGGAGCATGCGCGCATCATGACCGAACTGGCCGCCTTCGCAGGCGTGGCACTGCGGATGATCCAAGGCGAACAGCGGCTCAACTTGGCCATGCAGCAGCAGGAAACTCTGATCGGGAGATGAGCCACCGCATCAAGAACCTCTTCAGCGTGGCCGGCAGCATGGTGCGGATGACGGCGCGCAATTCGGCGACGAAAGAGGAACTCGCCGAGACGCTCTCGGGCCGCCTGCATGCGCTATCGCAGGCGAACGGGCTGATCCGCCGGTCCTTCGGCACCGACGTCTCCGCGGTCGCGAGCTTCTCCGATCTCGTGGCGCGGATCCTGCGCCCCTTCGAGAGATCGAGCTCCGTCGTGGAAGGACCCCCGCTCGCGATCGGAGAACAGGCGACCAACCACCTCGCCCTCGTCTTCCACGAACTGGCGACCAACGCGTCGAAGTACGGCGCGCTGAGCCGCGATGGCGGCGGCGTGATGGTTGCATGGTCGGTCGACGCCGACAGGATCGTGATCAACTGGACAGAGAAGGGCGCGCTCGACGTGGCCGAGCCGTCTGCCGCCGGCTTCGGCACGAAGCTTGTAGAGATTACGATCGAGCGGATCGGGGGCTCGATCAAACGCGACTGGCGGTCGGATGGATTGCGCGTCCGGATCGCATTGCCGTCGGCCGCGCTGCAAGGCTGACAGCGCTCGGTGCGCGAGGAACCCCTTCTGGTCGACGGCGACTCCTTCGCCTGAATTTCGGAGAGTTCATGAGCGAAATCCGGAAAGCGCACATCGGCGCATCATCGCATCATGTGCGATCTCGTTGCTTCTCGTTGTCGCCCTGAGCGGAGCGGCACTCGGTACGGAGGGGGTCGGGCCGGGCTCAAGTGCGCTTCGATTTCAGAGCCTTCGCCACCGCCCTCTCCACGAACTGCCAGGCCTTCAAATCCTGCATCGCGGCCGCCTCCTTGAGCGCCTCGATGATCTCCGGCTTCATGTACGTCAGCAACGCTTTTCTTCCGTCGCGTCTGACGGACGCCTTCGCGCTCTTCTTCGCCGCTTTCATCCTGTCCGCATTCCATGAGGGCGATTCCCGTGAGGAACGCGGTCCGGCGCGATTTCAAGATCCAGGCGACCCTTGATCCCGGCGTCCGCCGCATCGAGTACCATCACCGCGTTGGCGTCGGACCGCTGCGTGCCGGTCGACGCCCTGGTCCTCCACCGCGACGACGGCCGCGATACCGTGGAGGTGATCTACGCCCTCGCCTGCGAAGACAGCTTTGCCCGTCTCAGAGAAATCGGATACCATGAGCGGCGGGAGCATGAGACGGAACGGATCGAGGAAGTACGCGGCAAGCAAGGCAGCGGCGCGCAGCGGCTGACGTCCCTTGCGTGATCACGCGCCGCTGCGTCGATCGGCGACGAAGCCACGAGGCGACTGCAGAAATCGTGCATTGGCAACATCAGACTGAGTGGACTGTTCGTGCCCCTCCCCGGGCGGAACGACGGCGTGCAACTTGGACGTGTGTGCGAGTTCCTTGGCCGATGAGCGAGACGTTGGGCAAATTCCGATCACTCAGAACTTGGCTGTCCCGTGTCATTCGGCTTGCAATATTGGGTCTGACTCATTTCTGATGAAGTTTGCCGGGCGACTGTGGTTCTTCAACGGAGAATCGGCGCCATGCGGACAGGCTTTCGAATTTCATCGCTCGTACCGAGTGGTTTGGTGTTTGATGGCGTAAGTGATTCAGAGGATTCGGTTATTCTGGCTGTTCGGTCAGAGGCTGCCGAGGCCCAGTGCCCTTTGTGCACGACAGCATCGCGCCGAATCCATAGCCGTTACATCCGGCACGTGGCCGATTTGCCATCAGCGGGCAGAAAGGTGCGCCTCCGATTGCTCACGCGGCGCTTCACATGCGAGGTGCCGCATTGCCGCCGGCGGATCTTCGCGGAGCGGTTCGGAGAAGACATCGTCCCGCTGCGACGGCGTCGGACAGCACGGCTGGAATACATCGTCCATCACTTGGGGTTGGCGCTCGGCGGCCGGCCGGCGGCAAGCTTCGCCAAGCGGCTCATGCTGCCTGTCAGCAACGATACCTTGCTACGGGTGGTCCGCCGGCGGACGGCGATGCCGACCGATCCATTGCTTGTTGTGGGCATCGATGACTGGGCGTTCCGGAGAAACCATCGATACGGGACGATCGTGTGCGATTTGGAGCGTCGGCGGATCGTAACCCTGCTGCCCGACAGGGAGACTGCGACCGTTCGGGCGTGGCTATCGAAGCACCCAGCGATCAAAATTGTGTCGCGGGATCGCGGTGGTGGATATGGCGAGGCAGCAGCCAAGGCGCTCCCGAACGCCATCCAGGTCGCCGACCGTTGGCATCTGATGGAAAATGCGAGCGCGGCCTTACTTGATGCGGTGCGCCGCTCCATGAACAGAATCCGAACCGCAATCGGAGCGACAACGATCAATCCGGAATTGCTGACCTATGCGGAAAAGCTGCGCTATCAGGGCTATCTGCGGCGCCAGGACAGCCATGCCGCAATTGCGGCTCTCATCAGCGACGGTGTGCCGTTCAAGGAGATCGTCCGCCGCACAGGACATAGTCGCAATCTGGTTCGCCAAATTAGCCGCGGTGGCGGTACGGATATGTTCCGCACCCGTCAAAGCACCCTGGACGGGCACCTGCCGTTCCTGGACGGGCAATGGTCAGGCGGCTGTCGCAACGGTGCCGAACTCTGGCGCCGTTTGAAGGGACAAGGCTTCAAGGGATCGCTGCGCGTGGTGGCGGAATGGGCGACGCGACGGCGGCGTGCCGAGACTATCAGCCATCAACAATTGCAGAAGGTCCCCGCCGCCAGGACGATAGCGCAGCTGATGACGACGAAGCGCGACCACCTGACCAGGGCCGAGACCGTCACGCTTGCCGTCATCGAGCAAAACGTTCCTATGCTGGCCGATGCCCAAGCTCTCGTTGGCCGCTTCCACGCGATGATCCGAAAGAAGGCCGAGATGGAGCTCGAACCTTGGATTGAGGAATCCAAGCGGAGCCTCATTGCCTCGTTCGCGAATGGCATTGCCAACGATAAGGGCGCGGTGCACGCGGCTATCACGCAACCATGGTCCAATGGCCAGGTGGAAGCTCAGATCACCAAGCTCAAGCTGGTCAAACGGCAAATGTACGGGCGCGCTAAGCTCGATCTCCTTCAGGCTAGGCTGATTGGTGCGCCATAAAAACAATCCCGATCATCGAATATGCGTCAGAGCCCAATATTGACCCCCTAAGCCGGGGGATCGGCGTCCAAAATTGGCTCTGACTCATATGTGGAACGGCCCGGGCTGCAAGGTCTTTCTCTGGTTGAACAAGGGATGACGGTGCGGTCATATGTTCGGCCTGTGAACGCG
>NZ_LMQJ01000031.1:0-42402 GCF_001424605.1 Bradyrhizobium sp. Leaf396 | reverse complement strand
TCCGCGCCATCAACATCAAAACCGCCGCAGCCTGAAAGCACCTGAAGCAAAAGAGGCCCCGGTTACCCGGAGCCTCCAATCGTTTCCACACAGCCTGCAGGCGGCGGGGTTTTCGGGATTGCAGCGACGACGAAGTCAGCCTAGTGCGCGCAACATTCCGAGGTCCCCGAATGGGGGCCTTTTTTCGAAACGGATGCGCACGACTTCGTGATCATGTCCAGATGATGCTGGGTATGCGTGGAACTGTCAATACACGCGGAGGGCGAAGCGACACTTTGACGAAAAAAAGCCGGACCCGAAGGCCCGGCTTAGGTATTGGCCACGTGAGGCCGACACAATCACCTTCCAAGAGGGATTACTGAACTCCCGCGCCACTGGAGGAGGGGGACAAATGCGCGACGCGAAGGCTCAGCGTGTAAACATTATGGGCTTGCCGAGTGCCCTGCAGCAACAGCCGAGGCCGCATGTCAGTCATGCGGAAATCACGACGGCCAGCGCTGTGCCTTGCTCACCACGAAATCGCGGAACACCTGCACGCGTGCGACCGTCTTCAATTCCTCGGGATAGACAAAGTAGGTGTCGAGCTGGATCGAATCCGACTCGCCGAACAGCTGCACGAGTTTGCTCTGTTCCTCGACCAGATAGTCCGGCAGCGCGGCGATGCCGAGGCCCTGCTGACACGCGCGCACGAGACCGAGGATGTTGTTCACCCTGAAATAGGCCTCGCGCGGACCCGAGCCATTGCGGCCCGCTTCAACCAGCCAGTTGCGGTTCTGCAGATGCGGCGCGAAGTTGCCGTCGCTGAGCGTGATGATGCGATGGGAGTCGAGCTCCTCGAGCGTCCGCGGCGTGCCGAAGCGCTTGATGTATTCCGGCGAGCAATAGGCGTGGAAGCCCATCGCGAACAGCTTGCGCTGGATCAGGTCCGGCTGCGTCGGCTTGCGGGTGCGGATCGCGACGTCGGCCTCGCGCATCGACAGATCGAGCTCCTCGTCGGTGACGATCAGCGAGATGCGGATCTCGGGATAGAGCCCGGTGAACTCGCCGAGCCGCGGGATCAGCCAGTTGATGCCGACGCCAGGCGTGGTGGTGATCTTGAGGTCACCGCTCGGCCGCTCGCGGCTGTCGGTGAGTTTCGCGCGCGCCGCCTGCAACTGCATGAACACGTCGTGCGCGGTGCGGAAGAGCAGGTCGCCCTGCTCGGTGAGGATCAGGCCGCGGGCGTGGCGGTGGAACAGCGAGACCGAGAGCTCCTGCTCCAGCGCCGAGACCTGGCGCGACACCGCAGATTGCGACAGGCCGAGCTGCTCTCCCGCATGCGTGAAGCTGCCCGCCTCCGCCGCCGCGTGAAACACCTTCAGCTTGTCCCAGTCCATATCCGTAAATCCGTCGCGTGATCGAGGCATGATTCTATTCCGCTGCCGCGCGCTCGCTGGCGCGCAGGGCCAAGAAACGTTCGGCTTCGAGTGCGGCCATGCAGCCGAGGCCGGCGGCCGTCACGGCCTGGCGATAAGTCTCGTCGGCGACGTCGCCGGCGGCGAACAGGCCGGGCACCGAGGTGGCAGTCGAGTTCGGGGCGACCTCGACATAGCCCGACGGTTTGAGCTTGACCTGATCCTTGACGAGTTCGGTCGCCGGAGCGTGGCCGATGGCGATGAAGACGCCGTCGGCCTTCACGTCAGTCAGCGCGCCGGTCTTGACGTTCTTGAGCCGGACATGGGTGACTTTGTTGGGGTTCTCAGTGCCGCAGATCTCGTCGACGGCCGAGTCCCAGATCACCTTGATCTTGGGATGCTTGAACAGCCGCTCCTGCAGGATGCGCTCGGCGCGGAAATGGTCGCGACGGTGCACGATGGTGACCTGCGAGGCATGGTTGGTCAGATAAAGGGCTTCCTCGACCGCGGTGTTGCCGCCGCCCACCACGATGACTTCCTTGCCACGATAGAAGAAGCCGTCGCAGGTGGCGCAAGCCGATACGCCGCCACCCTGGAACTTCGCCTCGGACGGCAGCCCGAGCCAGCGCGCTTGCGCGCCGGTGGCGAGGATCACGGCGTCGGCGAGATAGACGTCGCCGCTGTCGCAGGTGAGGCGGAACGGTCGCTGTGCCGTCTCCAGCCTGGTAACGAGGTCGGAGACGATCCTGGTGCCGACATGGAGTGCCTGCTTCTCCATCTGCTCCATCAGCCAGGGGCCCTGGATCACGTCGGCGAAGCCTGGATAGTTCTCGACGTCGGTGGTGATGGTGAGCTGACCGCCCGTCTGGAGACCCTGGATCAGGACCGGCTCGAGCATCGCACGCGCCGCGTAGATCGCCGCCGTATAGCCGGCGGGGCCCGAGCCGATAATGACGACCTTTGCATGAACAGGAGCGGACATTTCGATGGACGCCTTTCACGGGGGATTTGCAGCGCGGACGCGGAAAGTGCCGGG
The DNA here is from genome assembly GCF_001424605.1 of Bradyrhizobium sp. Leaf396. Taxonomy (NCBI): domain Bacteria; kingdom Pseudomonadati; phylum Pseudomonadota; class Alphaproteobacteria; order Hyphomicrobiales; family Nitrobacteraceae; genus Bradyrhizobium; species Bradyrhizobium sp. Leaf396. The sequence goes on along the minus strand of NZ_LMQJ01000031.1, from coordinate 39,972 downwards.
AGGCCTAGCGCAGGCGCTGAAATATCAGAGCTAATCTAAGCCTTCTGGTGAGCTATGCAAGAATTGCATTCCCTCACGGCGGATTTTTCCAACACGGAACAAAAGTCGATTGTGCTGCGCGCGCAATAAAATTGCGCTTAGCGCGCGGATTGGGCTATGAGGATTTCGACAAATCCACCCGATACCTCCGCAAATGCCAGGAGTTCCAATCACGTGTCGCGGAACCTAGACGAGATCGACCTTAAAATTCTCGCCGAGATTCAGGCTGACGGTCGAATCACGAATGTCGAGCTGGCCAAGCGCGTCGGCATCTCGCCGCCGCCCTGCCTGCGCCGCGTCCGGGCGCTGGAGGAGGAGGGCTACATCCACGGCTATCGCGGCCTCCTGGACGCCCGCAAGCTGGGCTTCGACGTCACCGTGTTCGCCGCCGTGCATCTGTCCAGCCAGGCGGAAGCTGATTTGCGCGCCTTCGAGGACTTCGTCCGCGCCGAGCCCTTGGTGCGCGAATGCTGGATGCTATCGGGCGAGGTCGATTTCATCCTGAAATGTGTCGCACCCGACATGGCTACCTTCCAGGATTTCGTCACGCATCTGACAGCGGCGCCCCACGTGCGCAACGTGCGCACGTCATTGGTGCTGCACAATTCGAAGTACGAGGCGGCCGTGCCGCTGGAGGTGAAGCGACGGCGGTGATCGCGCTCCGCTCTCGTGCTCCGGACGCAGCGCAGCACGCACTGGTGTGTCGCTGAGCCGGGGCCGATCTCGCCGTGTGTACTTGCGTTGCCTCTCTGGGGCCGGCTCCGCGCAGCAACGCTACGCGTTGCAGCGTGTTCGGGACACGAAAACGTGGACGCTGATGTATCAACACCGCTCGCAGTGACGCGCGGTGAAAGCGTGCTTCGTCACATGCATCAGGCATACCGAAACAAAAAGGCCGCGCAACGCGCGGCCTTTTTCAAAATGTCAGCGCTGCGGCCAATCCTACCGCCACTCCACCTTGGTGATCTCATACGCCTTGGCACCGCCGGGCGTGTTGACCTCGACCGAGGCGCCCTTCTTCTTGCCGATCAGCGCGCGCGCGAGCGGCGAGGTGATGGAGATGCGGCCCTTCTTGGCGTCGGCCTCGACCTCGCCGACGATCTGCCACACCGTCTTCTTCTCGGTGTCCTCGTCGACCAGCGTCACGGTGGCGCCGAACTTGATGGTGTCTCCGGAAAGCTTGGAGATGTCTATGATGTCGGCGCGCGCAAGCTTGTCCTCGAGCTCGGCGATGCGGCCTTCATTATGGGACTGCTCTTCTTTCGCGGCATGATACTCCGCGTTCTCCGACAGGTCTCCGTGCGAGCGCGCCTCCGCGATATGCTCGATGATCCGCGGACGGTCCTCCGACTGACGCCTCTTCAATTCTTCCCCGAGCGCGACAAAGCCGGCCTGGGTCATCGGAACCTTTTCCATCTTTTCTCTCGTCCTTCAGCTGCGCGCCCCCAGAAAACGAAGGGCGCGACAACCTTGATTCGTCGGTGCTCCCCGGGGCTGAACACGCACCCACCGGGATCTCATGTGGGTCTGGCGCCGGAACAGAACTACCACATGGCCGGACAGTTCCTCTGGCCATTGTGGGTTCATTGCCAATTACTTAGCGGAAACTTCGCTGCCGCCAGCAATCAGGTTTCCGAAAAGTAGCTCTGCAGGGTACGAACCTCAAGGTCCCCGCCCAGATAGGCGCGGATGCCCTGCGCGGCCGCCACGGCCCCGGAAAGAGTGGTGTAATACGGCACTTTATGCAAGAGGGCCGCGCGCCGCAGCGAACGGCTGTCGGCCAGTGCCTGCGGGCCTTCGGTGGTGTTGAAGACGAGCTGGACGTCGCCATTGGTAATGGCATCGACGATGTGCGGCCGCCCTTCCAGCACCTTGTTCACCTTCTCGGTCGGGATGCCCTGGTCGGTCAGGAAGCGCTGAGTGCCCGAGGTCGCCAGCACCTTGAAGCCGAGCGAATGCAATTCGCGAACTGCCTCGGCAATGCGCGTCTTGTCGCTTTCGCGCACCGAGACGAACACCGTGCCCTTGCGCGGGACCCGCGTGCCGCCGCCGAGCTGGCTCTTGGCGAAGGCCACCGCGAACGAGCGGTCGATGCCCATGACCTCGCCGGTCGAGCGCATCTCGGGCCCAAGCACCGTGTCGACCCCGGGGAAGCGCGCGAACGGAAACACCGATTCCTTGACGCCGACGTGATTGAGCTTCGCCTTCTTCAGCTTGAAGTCGGCGAGCTTCTCGCCCGCCATGATGCGCGCGGCGATCTTGGCGACTGGCGTACCGATCACCTTGGCAACGAACGGCACGGTGCGCGAAGCGCGCGGATTGACCTCGAGCACGTAGATCTCGCCGTCTTTGATGGCGTATTGCACGTTCATCAAGCCGACGACGTCGAGGCCGAGTGCGAGCTCGCGGGTCTGCCGCTCCAGCTCCTCGATCATGTCAGGCTCGAGCGAGTGCGGCGGCAGCGAGCAGGCGCTGTCGCCGGAATGGATGCCGGCTTCCTCGATGTGCTCCATGATGCCGACGATGAAGGTATCCTTGCCGTCGCAGAGGCAGTCGACGTCGATCTCGGTCGCGTCTGACAGATAACGGTCGAACAGCAGCGGGTTCTTGCCAAGCACGGTGTTGATCTGCCCCGTCTTGTCGTTCGGATAGCGCGCCTTGACGTCGGCCGGCACCAGCTCCGGCAGCGTGCCGAGCAGATAGTCGTTGAGCTGGTTCTCCTCGCGGATGATCTGCATGGCGCGGCCGCCGAGCACGTAGGATGGGCGCACCACCAGCGGCAGGCCGAGATCGGCTGAAACCAGCCGTGCCTGTTCGACCGAATAAGCAATGCCGTTCTTCGGCTGCTTGAGGCGGAGCTTGTCGAGCACGCGCTTGAATCGGTCGCGGTCCTCGGCAAGATCGATGGCATCCGGCGATGTGCCGAGGATCGGCACTTCAGCGGCTTCCAGCGCGCGTGCCAGCTTCAGCGGCGTCTGGCCGCCAAACTGCACGATCACGCCGTGCAGCGTGCCCTTGCTGCGCTCCTTGGCGATGATCTCCAGCACGTCCTCAGCGGTGAGCGGCTCGAAATAGAGCCGGTCGGCGGTGTCGTAGTCGGTCGACACCGTCTCCGGATTGCAGTTCACCATGATCGATTCGTAGCCCGCGTCGTGCAGTGCAAAGCAGGCGTGACAGCAGCAATAGTCGAACTCGATGCCCTGGCCGATGCGGTTCGGTCCGCCGCCGAGAATGATGACCTTCTTCTTGTCCGACGGGGTGCTTTCGTCCGCCAGCGCACCCGCGAACGGCGCTTCGTAAGTCGAATACATGTAGGCGGTCGGCGAGGCGAACTCGGCCGCGCAGGTGTCGATGCGCTTGTAGACCGGGCGAACGCCGAGCGCGTGGCGCTTCGCCGTCACCTCGGCTTCCGTGGTCTCGGCGAGCACTGCGAGTCGCGCGTCGGAAAAACCCATGGCCTTGAGCGTGCGCATCCCGAAGGCGTTGTTGGGCAGGCCCTTCTTCCTGACCTTCTCCTCCATGTCCACGATGCCGCGCATCTCGCCGAGGAACCACGGATCGATCTTGCAGGACTTGAAGATGTCCTCGTTCGACCAGCCGAGCCGCATGGCCTGGGCGACCTGGAGAATGCGGTTCGGCGTCGGCGTGCCGAGCGCGGCGCGGATCGCGTTCTTGTCGTCGTCGCGACCGAGGCCCTCGATCTCGATCTCGTCGAGGCCGGTCAATCCGGTTTCGAGCCCGCGCAGCGCCTTCTGCAGGCTCTCCTGGAAGGTACGGCCGATCGCCATGACTTCGCCGACCGACTTCATCGACGTGGTCAGCGTGGTCGAGGCGCCCGGGAATTTCTCGAAGGCAAAACGCGGCACCTTGGTGACGACGTAGTCGATGGTCGGCTCGAACGAGGCAGGCGTGGCGCCGCCCGTGATGTCGTTGGCGATCTCGTCCAGGGTGTAGCCGACGGCGAGCTTGGCGGCGACCTTGGCGATCGGAAAGCCGGTGGCCTTCGAGGCCAGCGCCGAGGAGCGCGACACGCGCGGATTCATCTCGATGACGACCATGCGGCCGTCCTCGGGATTGACGCCGAACTGCACGTTGGAGCCGCCGGTCTCGACGCCGATCTCGCGCAACACCGCCAGCGAGGCGTCGCGCATGATCTGGTATTCCTTGTCCGTCAGCGTCAGCGCCGGCGCCACCGTGATGGAATCGCCCGTGTGCACGCCCATCGGGTCGAGGTTCTCGATTGAACAGACGATGATGCAATTGTCGTTCTTGTCGCGCACCACCTCCATCTCGTACTCTTTCCAGCCGAGCACGGATTCTTCGATCAGCACTTCGTTGGTGGGAGATGCATCGAGCCCGCGCTCGATGATGTCGAGGAATTCCTCCTTGTTGTAGGCGATGCCGCCGCCGGTGCCGCCCATCGTGAAGGAGGGGCGGATGATCGCGGGCAGGCCGATCTCGGACAGCGCCATCATCGCCTGTCCGAGTGCATATTCCTGGTAGCGTTTGCGGCGCTCGCTCTCGCCCAGCACCCATTGCCGGTCGAGCTCTTCGAGCTCGGCGCCCGAAGCTTTTGCGCGCGCGGCCTGATACTTGTCGCGGAACGACTTCTTCAGCTCGGAGGCATTGGCGAGCCGCGATTTCGGCGTCTCGAGCCCGATTTTGGTCATGGCCTCGCGGAACAGCTGGCGGTCCTCCGCCTTGTCGATCGCATCAGCGGTCGCGCCGATCATCTCGACGTCGAACTTTTCCAGAGTACCCTGTCTGCGCAGCGACAGCGCGCAGTTCAGCGCGGTCTGACCGCCCATGGTCGGCAGCAACGCGAAGCCGCCGGGAATGACGTGACGTTCCTTCTCGATGATCTTGGCGACGATCTCGGGCGTGATCGGCTCGATATAGGTCGCATCGGCCAATTCGGGATCGGTCATGATGGTGGCCGGGTTCGAATTGACGAGGACGATGCGATAGCCCTCTTCCTTCAGCGTCTTCACCGCCTGCGTGCCCGAATAATCGAACTCGCAGGCCTGGCCGATCACGATGGGACCGGCGCCGATGATCAGGATGGTCGAGATGTCGGTTCGTTTGGGCATCACCGCTCACGGGCTGGGATCTGGGCACAAAAAAAGGGCGCGCTTGCCGCGCGTCCCCATTTGGCGAGAGCGCGGGGTCTCCCTCGCGCGCGGGGTGGGTCTTAAACCAGTTTTTGGAGCGGCGAAACCCCGAAAAACGCCCATCAACCGGCAATTTTCAGGGGTTTGGGCAATCTGCCGAGCGTGCCCGGCTTCGCCCTCCGGCTTCGTCGCGGCAGCCTTCTTCAGGTCAGGCTTGCCGAGCCGAAGCTGGCGAAGCCAGCGAAGGCTGGAGACCCGGCCTGGATTTGAACCAGGATGAAGAGCGATGCACCGCCCCCGCGTAGACATTTCCGCCACCGGGCCATCAGGATTATTCCCGATCAGCGTGCGCCAAGCCACCTCAGCTGATCGTTATGCTTAACGGACCAGAGGCGGCCGCGCGATGAAGGTCATGCGCCAGCGATTATGGCCGATGTTGCTGTGGGCGCGCTGGGTCGCGAAGCCTGCTGCTTTCAGCTTGGCGGTGATCTCGTCCTCGCTGTAGCGTTGCAGCCCGATCTTCGAGCGCAACTGCCGGTAATCCGACAGCGCGGTGCTGATCAGCCCGATCAGCGCATCCTTCAGGAAACCGTGGCGCAGGCCGAAGCCGAGCAGCGCCGCGACGTCCCTGACCATGCCGACATTGGGCTGGAGGATGTCGCCGAGGACCAGCTTGCCCGAGGGCTTCAGGATGCGGCGAATGTTCAGCAGCGCGGCATCGAGTTCGGCCGGCGTCATGTATTGCGCGACCGAGTTCATCACGACGAGGTCGATCGACTGGTCCGGCATCTTGCGGACGTCGTCGAGCGAGCGGACGCGGATCTTGGTGTTCGGGGCGAACCGCGCTATCAGCCGCCCGCGCACGCCCGGCGCGGGCTCTGCCAGGATCAGCTGGCCGCAGGCGGCTGCCACCTGGCTCGCCGAGAGCGCTTCCCCGCAGGCATAGTCCAGCACGACCGCCTCGGGCGAGGGGATATAGCCGATGATGTCCCGCGCAATGATCTGGAAATGCAAGTCGCGATGCAGCTTGCTGACATAGATCGTATGCGTGGAGTCGTAATAATCGATCCAATCGTCCATGGTATCCCGTCCGGCGGTTCCTATCTAGGAACCGTGCTGTCCGCCTTTGCGTTAGGGGTGCGACGCTGCGCCGTCAATCTCCCGCGTCCTAACAGGAAGGTTTCCCGTGAGCAAAACCAGCAACAAGATCTCGCCCGATCTCGATACCCCCACCGATCTGTCGTCCGACGGTGCCAAAAAGGTTTCGGAGGCGCTCAACGTGCTTCTGGCCGACGCGTTCGCGCTGTATCTGAAGACCAAGAATTTCCACTGGCACGTCAGCGGCCGGCATTTCCGCGATTACCATCTGCTGCTGGACGAGCAGTCCGACCAGATCTTCGCCACCACCGACGAGCTTGCCGAGCGCGTCCGCAAGATCGGCGGCACCACGCTGAAGTCGATCGGCCAGATCGCAAAGCTCCAGACCATCAAGGACAACAACGAGGACTACGTCCCGCCGCGCGAGATGCTGCGCGAACTGATGCAGGACAACAAGCAGATGGCAGCGGCGATGCGCAAAGCGCATGATGTCTGCGACGAAGCCGGCGATATCGCGAGCGCCAGCATCCTCGAGAACTTCATCGACGAGACCGAGCGCCGCACCTGGTTCCTGTTCGAAGCCAGCCGCCAGGAAGGCAGCAACGCGGCGTAACGGGGTGGGGAGGGTGGGTAAGCCATGGATTGCGCGAAGCGCAATCGCCCCGTGTAACCCGCCGCTTGGTATCCGCGGTGAAAGAGACGGTGGGTTACGCCTTCGGCCAACCCACCTAAGGCACACGCTTGCGGCTATCGCCACAGCCGCATCAATGCCCCGTCCTTGCCCGTCACAGGGTCGGCCGGCGGCAGGGCAACTTCCGGGATTGTCTTCAGCGCCCTGGCGTGGTTCTCCGCCGTCGCCTGCGTGATCTCCATCTTGGCGCCCGGCGGATAGGCGCCGATCACGCAGAAGTCGTCGCTCGCTTGGACGCATTGGTGGCCTGTGCCGGCCGGCAGGATTGCGACGTCGCCGGCCGTGATGTGAAGCTCCTGGCCGTGATCGCCGCCGAAGCGGACGCGGGCGCTGCCGCGGGCGACGCCGAGCGCCTCATGCACGGTCGCGTGATAATGCAGATAGTCGTAGACGCCGTTGCGCCACGTCCCGCCCCAGCCGTTTGCTTCGAACAGGTCTTCGATGGTCTCCTCCGGGCGCCCTGGATCGAGCTTGACCGCGCGCTGGTAGACCAGGAACGGAAGGATGTTGTTCGGCACGAGGCCATCGTCCTCGAAGACGATGGCGAGCGGCTCGGCTTTGTCGCGGACCACGGACATGGTGGGGCTCCGGGTAATAACCGTTTGGGGTCAAGACGACGGCCGTCCCCTTGTTCCTCCCGGCAGTCCACAGGCCGAATTGACGGAGATCAAGGCGCAGGCGGCCATTGGCGGGCACGCAAATCGAAGCGAAAGAAGGGGAGCGCCATGTACGCATCCGACGTTGCGCAGCGACATTTTTCGGCGGCCGTCGACGAGGCGGAGACGGCCGGCCTCGGGCACGAAGCCGTCTGTCGTGCCTTGCTGAATCTGGTGATCTCGAAATATCTGGAGACGAGATCGGTCGCCGACATCCAGGCGGAGCTGCGCTTCATCGCCGAGAACTGCGATCCCGACACGGACTTCATGTTCATGCGTCCGTGATTGAAGCCGGGCCCGGCGGCTTCATCCGTCGGGTCAGCTTGTCATCTCAAGCGCTCTTCTTTTGCCGCATCAAATCGGCAAAGCGCTGGAACAAATAATGCGAGTCGCGCGGGCCGGGCGACGCCTCGGGATGGTACTGCACCGAGAACACCGGCTTGCCGTCGAGCTGGATGCCGCAATTGGAGCCGTCGAACAGCGAGATGTGGGTCTGCGTCGCGCCCTTCGGCAGGGTCGTCTCGTCGACGGCAAAACCATGGTTCATCGAGGTGATCTCGACCTTGCCGGTGGTCTCGTCCTTGACGGGATGATTGGCGCCGTGATGGCCCTGATGCATCTTCTTGGTCTTGGCGCCGACGGCAAGGCCCAGCATCTGGTGGCCGAGGCAGATGCCAAAGGTCGGTGTGCCCGACTTGATCACGTCCTGGATCACCGGCACGGCATATTTGCCAGTGGCGGCGGGATCGCCCGGACCGTTGGACAGGAACACGCCGTCCGGCTTCATCGCCAGGATGTCCTCGGACGAGGTCGTCGCCGGCACCACCGTCACCTTGCAGCCGACGCCGGCGAGCAGGCGCAGGATGTTGCGCTTGATGCCGTAGTCGATCGCGACGACGTTGAACTCCGGCTTGTCCTGCCGGCCAAAACCCTTGTCCCACAGCCAGGGCGTCTCGTCCCAGGTGAAGCGCTGGCCGCTCGTGACCATCGGCACGAGGTCCATGCCCTCGAGGCCCGGCCATTCGCGTGCCTCTTCCTTGAGGCCATGCAGATCGAACTCGCCGGTCCTGGAATGCGCAATCACGGCGTTGGGCATGCCCTTGGAGCGGATCAGCGCGGTCAGTGCGCGGGTGTCGATGCCGGAGAGGCCGATGATGCCGCGTGCCTTCAGCCAAGCGTCGAGATGCTTGGTAGCGCGGTAGTTCGACGGATCTGTAATCGCTGTACGCAGGATCACGCCGCGCGCACCGGGCGTCGCGGCCATGTTCACCGTCTCGATATCCTCGTCGTTGGTGCCGACGTTCCCGATATGCGGGAAGGTGAAGGTGATGAGCTGTCCGGCATAGGAGGGATCGGTCAGGATCTCCTCGTACCCGGTCATCGCGGTGTTAAAGCAGACCTCGCCGACGGCGTGGCCTTCGGCGCCGAGACCGAAGCCTTCGAGCACCGTGCCATCGGCAAGCACGAGGAGCGCGGTCGGTTTGTGGTCCGGCCAAGCGGTATCGTTGTCATGTTGTGTCATGAGCCCGCTTCATAGTCCTCGCAGGCGCCGCCGTCAAAGCGGAGAAGCGCCGATTCACATGCGTTTTTGCATATTTGACAGGCCTCCTTGGGCGCTTAAGCTCGGCCGGCTAATTTCCGGCAAATCTTGGGGCTTACGAGGCAATAATGGACCGAACGACCCCGATTGTGCTGGTTCCGGGGCTGGCCTCCTCGGCCCGGATCTATGCTCCCGTGATCCCCGCACTCTGGCGTTTCGGACCGGTGACGGTCGCCAACCACATCCGCGACGACAGCATGGCCGCGATCGCCGGCCGGATCCTCGCTGACGCCCCGCCGCGCTTTGCCCTCGCCGGCCATTCCATGGGCGGTTATATCGCGTTCGAGATCATACGTCAGGCGGGCGAGCGCGTGACGAAGCTCGCGCTGATCAACACCCAGGCGCGGCCCGACACGCCGGAGGCGACCGCCCGTCGCCGTGGCCTGATGGAGCGTGCGAGGCGGGGCGAGCTCCGCGCCATCCGTGAGGAGAGCTTTCCGGAGCTGGTGCATCCATCGCGGCGCGATGATGCCGATATTCTCGAGCTCGTGCATGCGCAGGACGACGATGTCGGCGTCGAGGGCTATCTGCGGCAGCAGACCGCGATCATCGCGCGTGTGGACTCACGCCCGACGCTGTCGACGATTACCTGCCCGACGTTGGTACTGACAGGCGATGCCGACAACACGATCCCGAATGCGCTCTCGAAGGAGATGGCGGAAGGCATCGCCGGCGCGAGACTCGTGATCCTCGATCGCTGCGGGCACCTGCCGCAAGCCGAGCAGCCGGAAGCGACCGTGCGGGCGCTCATCGAATGGCTAGGGAGCGAGGTTGTCTCAGGGGCGCGAACGGCCTAGATCAGGCGTCTATCTCGAAGGGATCACGACATGCTGCGCGACGACATCAACAATGCGGTCAAGGAGGCCATGAAGGCCAAGGACGAGCGCAAGCTGTCCACGCTTCGCATGGTCAACTCGACCATCAAGAACGCCGATATCGACGCCCGGGGCAGCGGCAAGCCTCCGCTGTCGGACGCCGAGATCCTCGCCGTGCTGCAGAAAATGATCAAGCAGCGCCAGGAGGCGGTCGAGCTCTACGACAAGGGCGGCCGTGCCGAGCTGGCCGCGCAAGAGCGCGAGGAGATCGCGGTGATCTCGACATATCTGCCGCAACAGATGTCGGACGACGACGTGAAGAAGGCAATCACGGATGCGATCGCCGAGACGGGCGCGAGCGGCATGAAGGACATGGGAAAGGTGATCGCCGCGCTGCGCGCGAAATACGCCGGCCAGATGGATTTCGGCAAGGCGTCCGGCTTGGTGAAGGCCGCGCTGTCCAGTTGAGCTGTCATTCCGGGACGACGCGAGTCCTCGAGCTGTGATGCGCAATTGCGCATCAGAATCCATCGGCCACCGAACTCCGTTGCGATATGGATTCCGGGCTCGCGCTCCGCGCGCCCCGGAATGACAAGAAGAACTGGGAGGCAACCGATGACCGCCATCAAGCCGTTTCGTATCGCCATCAGCGACGACGTCCTGGCGGACCTGAAATCACGCCTCGCCCGTACGCGTTGGCCGGAGGCGGAGCTGGTCGACGACTGGAGCCAGGGTGCGCCGCTGCGATGGATCCAGGAGATGTGTAGCTACTGGGCCAAGGACTACGACTGGCGCGCGCGCGAAGCGAAGATGAACCGCTTCGAGCAGTTCACCACCGAGATCGACGGGCTCGACATCCACTTCATCCATGTGCGCTCGAAGGAGCCGTCCGCGCTGCCGCTGATCATCACCCATGGCTGGCCGGGCTCGATCGTCGAGTTCCAGAAGGTGATCGCGCCGCTGGTCGATCCCGCCGCGCATGGCGGCAGTCCCGCCAATGCGTTCCACGTGATCTGTCCCTCGCTGCCCGGCTTCGGCTTCTCGGCCAAGCCGAAGACCACCGGCTGGGGCGTCGATCGCATCGCCGCGACCTGGGCGAAGCTGATGGCCCGGCTCGGCTACGCGCGTTACGGCGCGCAAGGCGGCGACTGGGGCTCGGCGGTGACGAGTTCGCTCGGCGCGCAGGATGCCGAGCATTGCGCCGGCATCCACATCACGCTGGCCTTCAGCGCGGCACCGAAGGTCGAGGGCGAGCCGACGGCGGAGGAGAAGCGTGCGCTCGCCGGCCTCAAGCACTATGCCGATCTCGATTCCGGCTACTCCAAGCAGCAGTCGACGCGTCCGCAGACGCTTGGCTACGGCTTGACGGATTCACCGAGCGGACAGGCGGCCTGGATCCTGGAAAAGTACTGGGCCTGGACCGATTGCAACGGACACCCCGAGAACATCCTCACGAGGGACGAGCTGCTCGACAACGTCATGCTCTATTGGGCGACCGCGACGGCAACCTCCTCCGCGCGGCTCTATTGGGAGAGCTTTGGCAAGCGCCGCGCGACGCCGGTGGTGAAGGTGCCGACGGGTGTCGCCGTGTTCCCCAAGGAGATCGTCACGCCGGTGCGGCGGTGGATGGAGCCGAACTTCCCTAACATCACCCACTGGAGCGAGATGGAAAAGGGCGGCCATTTCGCGGCATTCGAACAGCCGGAGCTGTTCATCCGCGATGTCAGGACGTTCTTCGCGACCGTGCGGTGACCCCACTGTCGTTCGGGGCGCCCGCAGGGCGAACCTGGAATGACAGAGAGAGGGGATTCTCTCCGTCCTCATGCCCGGGCTTGTCCCGGGCCCCCACGGCCTTAAACTGACCGCCAAAAAGAACATGGACGGCCGGGACAAGCCCGGCCGGGACGACGCTGCCCGGGAACGACTATGCTGATCGAAGCCAAAACCTACGACGAGCTCTATCGCAACTTCCGCTGGGACGTCCCCGCGCGCTTCAACATCGCGGAAGCGTGCTGTGATCGTCATGCCGACGGCACGGGGCGGCTCGCGCTGATCTATGCCGACGAGAACGGCGCCACCACGCGCACCTCTTTCGACGAGATGGCGGAGATGTCGCGTCGCTTCGCCAACGTGCTGAAGGCAGATGGGCTGCACCGTGGCGACCGCGTCGCCGTCTTCTTGTCGCAGTCGCTGGAATTGCCGATCGCGCATATGGCGGCGTTCCGCTCCGGCATGATCTCGATCCCGCTGTTTGCGCTGTTTGGCGAGGACGCGCTGGAATTCCGCCTGTCGAATTCGCAGGCCAAGGCCATCGTCACCGATGAAGGCGGCTGGCAGAAGCTCGCAAGGATCCGCGACCGCCTGCCTGACCTGAAGAATGTCTATGTGGTCGGCGGCCGCGCGCCGCCCGGCACGAAATCTTTCTGGGACGCGTTGAACACCGCCTCGCCCGACTTCCCGCGGGTCGATACCTCGTGCGACGATCCCGCGCTGATCATCTACACCTCGGGCACCACGGGCAATCCGAAGGGTGCGCTGCATGCGCATCGGGTCGTGCTCGGTCATCTCCCGAACGTTGAGATGTGCCACAACTTCTTACCCAAGCCCGGCGATCTCATGTGGACGCCGGCGGACTGGGCCTGGATCGGCGGCCTCGTCAACGGCCTGCTGGCGTTCTGGTACCACGGCATCCCGCTGGTCGGCCACCGCGCGCGAAAGTTCGAGCCGCAAGCGGCGATGCAGATGATGGCCGATCTCGGCGTACGCAATGTCTTCCTGCCGCCGACCGCGCTGAAGCTGATGCGGCAGGCCGGCGTGAAGCATACCGGCGTCAAGCTGCGCAGCATCTTCACTGGCGGCGAGTCCCTCGGCGGCGAGTTGCTCGGCTGGGTGCGCGAGACCTTCGGCATCGATGCGCACGAGGTGTTCGGCCAGACCGAGTGCAATCTAGTGATCGGCAGCAACTCGAACCTGTTTCCGATCCGCCCCGGCTCGATGGGCAAGGCCACGCCGGGCTTCGACGTCCGCATCGTCAACGAGAAGGGCGAGGAATTGCCACGGGGGCAGCGCGGCATCATCGGCGTCCGCCAGCCATGTCCCGTCACCATGCTTGAATATTGGCGCAATCCAGAGGCGACGGCGAAGAAATATGCCGGCGACTTCCTCCTCACCGGCGATCTCGGTGTGCAGGACGAGGACGGATACTTCTGGTACGTCAGCCGCGAGGATGACGTCATCACCACCGCCGGCTATCGCGTCGGCCCGTCCGAGATCGAGCACACGCTGATGAAGCATCCGTCGGTGGCGATGGCGGCCGTGGTCGGCATTCCCGATCCGATCCGCACGGAGTCGATCAAGGCCTGGATCGTTCTGCGCCCGGGCTTTGCCGGCAGCGATGCGCTCTCGCGCGAGATCCAGGAGTTCGTCAAGGTGCAGCTTGCAGCCCACGAATACCCCCGCTTCGTCGAGTTCACGGAGACGCTGCCGATGACGGCGACCGGCAAGGTGCTGCGGCGCGAATTGCGGGCGAGGGGCTAGCTTCCGACGATGGCCAAGACCTCTCACGCCACGGGGCTTCACCGCGCCTCACTTGCAAAGCTGAACGAACTCGATGCGGCGCTGGAGCTGATGTATTACGGCTGGCGCGGGATGACGCTGGAGGCCGACGCATATCTTGCGAAGCAGGGCCTGTCGCGTCCGCATCACCGCATCCTCTACGTGGTGGCGCGCCGGCCGGACATCGCGATCGGCGCGCTGATCGAGATCCTCGGCATTTCCAAGCAGGCGGTCAACCGGCCGCTCAATCTGCTCCTGGAGCGCAAGCTCCTGACCTCGAAGCGTTCACCTGAGCAGCACCGCTCGAAACTGCTGCGCCTGACGGAGGCGGGACGGCGCGTCGAGCAGCGCGCGTCGGATCACGAGCGCAACGTGATGCGCGAGGCGTTCGATCGCGTCGGAGCGTCCGGTGCGGCCGGCTGGATGGGCGTGATGGAGGCGATCGCCGACAACAACTGACGATTCTAAAGTCAACATGGTTGACATGAGATGCGGGATGCGCCACTTTCCCGGCGACGAGCCAGGGAGGAGCCGTGTCATGAGCGGACAGGCAATGAATCGCGCGGCCGCGGAACGCTTCGTTGCGGCATGGTGCGCGAGTTGGTGCAGGGTCGATATCGATGCGGTCGTCGCGCATTTCGCCGAGAATGCGCAGATGCGCAGCCCTCTTGCTCTCACCCTGACGGGGTGTCCGTCCGTCATCGGCGCCGAGAGCATCCGCGCCTACTGGCGGAAAGCCTATGGCCACGTTGAGAGTGCCGACCTGAAGATACTGAGCTGGAGCTGGGATGAGGCGATCGCGCGGCTGACGGTGTGGTGGCAACTGGGCGATACGCGCGCCAGCGAATTCATGGACTTCGACGATGCGGGCCGCGTGGTGCGTAGCGAAGCCTTCTACGGAAAATAACCATGCGCCTGATCGATATCGTTCTGCTTCTCAACACGCTCTGGTTCGTGGGGGCCTTCATCCAGTTCAGCATCGCGCAAACCAACACGCTGAAGATCCTGCTGCCGCGCGAAGAACGCAGCAATCCGATCGCGCCCACCCTTGCGGCAAGCGTCGCGTTCCTCGGCGGAATGAATCTGCCGATCGGACTCCTCTCGCTCTACCTACTGGTCGCCCGACCGTCCTTCTTCCAGCCGGTCGAAGCTCAACTCGCGCTGTTCCTGTTCTTCGCCGCCTGCCATTTCAGCCAGTTCGCGTACAACGTCCCCGTGCTGATGCGCGGCGGCCGCGTCGGCGTGGCGTACTGGCCGGTGCTGAAAGGCCCGATGCTCCGGATCTTCGTTGTCGACGCTGCTCTGTTCGCGGCCAATCTCGCCGTGGCGCTCCAGCTCGCAATCGGGTCCTGATCTACCGAGACGGCTCCGAAAGAGCGGCCCGCAGCATTGCAGCAAGATCCTTGCGCCGGAACGGCTTGTTCAAGATGAGGGCGTCGCCGATTCCGTCGGGTGTCCTAACGGGATCTTGGCTGTAGCCGGAGGTGAAGAGAACCTTGAGACCAGGCCGCAGGCCGGTTGCCTGCCTCGCCAGCTCCGGTCCGAACATGCCGCCGGGCATCACGACGTCGGTGAACAGCAGATGGATCTCGTCTGGCTGGCGCAGCACAGCCAGCGCTGCGGACCCGTTCGACGTCGCGATGACGCGATAGCCCAGCGTCTTGAGCTCGCTTTCAACATAGGCACGCACCATCTCGTCGTCCTCGACGAGAAGAATCGTTTCGCGTCCGTCTGACGTGTTGAACGGCTCGGTCGGCGTCGGATTCTCGTTCTGTGCTGCGGCGACACGCGGGAAGAAGAGCCTGACGACGCTGCCTTGTCCCGGTTCGGACTGCATTTGCACAAGTCCGCCGGATTGTTGTGCAAATCCGTAGACCATGCTCAGGCCGAGACCGGTCCCTTTGCCGACTTCCTTGGTTGTGAAGAACGGCTCGAACGCGCGGCTCGCCACTTCGGAGTTCATGCCGCTGCCGGTATCGGTGACAGCTACCATGACGTAGTCGCCGGGCCGCGGTTCACCGTTGACGTCGAGATCGGATTCGCCGAGCGAGCTGTTGCGAAGCTCGACGGTCAGCTTGCCGCCTTCCGGCATTGCGTCGCGCGCGTTGAGCACGAGGTTGAGCAGGGCCGTCGTCAGCTGGCCGGGATCGACGCTGACCGGCCACAGATCTTGGTCGAACGCGAAGCGGCACTCGATATGCTCGCCCAGGGTCCGACGCAGAAGCTGCTCCATGCCGAGAACTTCCTCGGCGATGTCGATATCTCGCGGCCTCAGAGGCTGCTTTCGCGCGAAGGCGAGCAGGCTCTTGGTCAGGTCGGCTCCGCGCTCGGCGGCGGTTGCGATGTCACCGGCGATCCCTTGCAATTCCTTGTTTCCCGCCAGCCTGTCGGCAAGGTGCTCCGCGTTGCCGAGAATGACGGTCAGGAGATTGTTGAAATCGTGCGCCACGCCGCCCGTGAGCTGGCCCATGGCCTCCATCTTCTGGGACTGGCTGAGCTTGTGGCTGAGATCCGCGATGGCGGTGCGCTGCTGCTCGAGCGATTCGGCCGTGCTATTAAGCAGCGTCATCAATCCGCCGAGCTCCCCGCCCGGGTGGGGCTCCGGGATGCGCGCGCTGAGATCGCCGCGCCCGAGGCTCCTCGCCATGGCCGCGAGCCGCCCGACCTGGCGGCCGATGCTTAGGGTGGTGAGAATCCACAAGCCGGCCAGGAGCAGCAGCGAGGCTACTGCGAGAATCGCCACGTCCTCGTAGAGTCGGCGGTTTGCCGCCGCGACCAGCCCGTCCTTGGATCGTCCGACCAGGATGTAGAGACCGGCCTTGCGGATCGAAGGTGAGCGGGCAACGGACCAGATCTGCGTACGGCCTTCGCGGTCGCTCGCCTCGTGAAACGGCTCGCGATCGGCCGCTGCCGCAAAGCGGAATAGGTCAGAGCCCGCGATGGATCCGCCGACGGGCTCGCTCCAGCTGCCGCCCTTGGGGGCGACCAGCACCGTACCCTTGGCGTCGATCAGAAGGATGTCCTGTTCGGCGAGCAGCCGCTTGTCGTGAAATTCTGCGAACTTGTTCAGGTTGAATGACGCGAGCAGCACGAACTTCAGCGCGCCCGCCTCCGATCGGACGGGATAGGCGATCTGCAGCACCGACAATCCGGTGAGCCGACCGAACACCGGCTCCACTGCGACACCCCCTTGAAGATTCTTCACCTGCTTGAAATAGCCGCGGTCGTTCAGGTCGAGCGTGCGGTCGGTCCGCAGCGAGTCACAGAACAGCTTGCCGTCGGGATCGATGGTCAGGATGCCCGTGAACTGCGGATATTCTTCGCGGACGTCGGACAGAAACGCCGAGCACGCCGCCTTGTCGCGCGTGTCGAGGTCGCGGGCACGGGCGAGCCCGTAGTGAAGTTGGGCCGTGCCCTGGATCTTCTCGTCCAGATCGCTCGCGATATCGTCGGCGGATGCGACCAGATTGGCCAGCGCCGCGTCGATCTCACTGGCCCGGTTCTGCACAAAACGGAGCCCGACCAGGATCGCCGGCACGAGCATGGCGGCGATGACGAGGATCAGTAACCGGGTACGCAGGCTCATCGGTGGGCGATCCGCTCTCGGGCGAGGATGCTCGAAGGTATGATTTGAGGCACGATCGTCTGCACGTCCATAGTCGTCGGCGCCAATATCGCACCGAAGACTAAAGATTTCGCCTCGCGATCATTCCTATGTCGCCGCTCTCTTGAACCCGCCGGCATCAAGTTGCGCCTCCGCGCGGCCGCGCTAATATTACGGCATGCGCGCGGCGAAAGATCGCGCGATCTGCGGAGGAAATTGATGTCCATCTCGGGCAAGGTCGATCCGGTGGTCCGTCCCCTGGCGGCGACCGACATCGCGGAGGCGCTGGTCGAAGGGCTGCGCGATTTCCAGGCGTTGCCGATTTATGGTGTTTGTTTCGGCGGCCTCTATGCCGCCGGCGGCATCGCCATCCTGCTCTGCCTCACCGCCTTTGGAATGGTCTATCTGGTCTATCCTCTGGCTGCGGGCTTTGCGTTGATCGGACCGTTTGTGGCGATCGGCCTCTACGAAGTCAGCCGCCGCCGCGAGCGCGGCGAGCCGGTCTCATTCGCTGCGATCTGGTCGGCCATCCGTTCGCGCAGCGAGATCGGCTGGATGGCCTTCGTCACACTGTTCGTATTCGTGGTCTGGATGTACCAGGTGCGGCTCCTGATCGCGCTGCTGCTCGGCCTCAATGCCTCGTTCTCGAGCCTTCAGGAATTCATGACGGTGGTGCTGACGACCAACGAGGGCCTGCTGTTTCTCGGCATCGGTAATGCCGTGGGCGCCGTGCTGTCGCTGATCCTTTTCTCGCTGACCGTGGTGTCGTTCCCGCTGCTGCTCGACCGCGACGTCGATTTCGTCACGGCCATGGTGACCAGCGTGCGCGCCGTTGTCACGAGCCCGGTGCCGATGATCTCGTGGGCCGCCGTGATCGTGATGCTGCTGATCGTCTCGGCGTTGCCTTACTTCCTCGGGCTGATCGTGACGTTGCCGGTGCTCGGGCATGCGACCTGGCATCTGTATCGGCGGCTGGTGGCGCCGCTGCCCGCCTGATCGTCATTCCGGAACGCCCGGAGGGCGACCCGGAATCCATCGGTCCGCCAACTCTGCCGCGATGCTCAGATGCGCAATTGCGCATCATGGCTTGCGCGACGTGCGCCCCCGGATGACACGGCATCCTACGGCATCTTGATCCCCATCGCCTTTAGCGCTTCCAGCAACCTCACCGGCGGGGACATCTCGATCTTCGGCGCCTTGCCGGTCTCCAGCAGGCTCTTCAGCCCCGACAGGATCGCCGGCCAGCCGGTGCGGCCGCCGGAAAGGATGTCTTCGCTGAGCGGGCGGTCGTGGCGCTGGCTCAGAGTGAGGCGGACGGCTTCGCCGGCGGGCTCGATCTCATAGGTGACGACGGTGATGCCGAGTTTTTCGACGAGGCCGGGCCAGTTCACGTTCCACGTCACCGTCAGCTTCCTGGGCGGATCGTATTCGAACACCTCGCCGGAGATGTGCTCCGAACCGTCGGGTTCGCGCACGATGAAGGTGCCGCCGAGCTTCGGCTCCATCTCCACCGCGAAGCCGGAAAAATATTCGCGGCTGAACTCGGCCGAGGTCAGCGCCTCCCATACCTTCTCCGGCGTCGAGGCGATGTAGATCGTGTAGACGGTGAGAGGCTTGAACTGGTCGAGATTCATCGTGCATCGATCCTTGGTTGAGCGGGCCTACTCATCGCGTTTCTCCAGCTGCCGTTTCAGCTCGCTGAGTGCGGAGAGCTTGCCGCGCTCGAATTTCCTGATCCAGCGTTCGCCGATCTGATGGATGGGCACCGGGTTGAGGTAATGCAGCTTCTCGCGGCCATGCCTGATGGTGGTGACCAGATTGGCCTCCTCGAGAATCACAAGGTGCTTGGTCACGGCCTGACGCGTCATGTCGAGCCCTTCGCAGAGCTCGTTCAGCGTTTGGCCGTTCCTGGCGTGAAGCCTGTCGAGCAGCGACCGTCGCGACGCGTCGGCGAGCGCTTTAAAGACCTCATCCATGCATCGACAATAGGCAACTAAAAGGTTGCGTGTCAAGCGGCCGCTTCTTTGGAGCAACGCATCCGGCACCGGCTTCCGTTCCCGTCTCCGCCATGCATTAATGCGCCCGAACCGCAGCGAGTCCTCCTATGATGTCCATGCAAGCCTATTTCGCCTTCGTCGCCGCCTGCATTGCGCTGGCGCTGCTGCCGGGGCCGATCGTCACCCTCGTCATCGCCAACGGCCTGCGCCACGGCACGCGGGCTGCGCTCATCAATGTTGCCGGCGCGCAAGCCGGGCTTGCCATCGTCATCGGCATCGTCGCGATCGGCCTGACCTCGTTGATGGCGACCATGGGCTACTGGTTCGACTGGGTGCGCTTTGCCGGCGCGGCCTATCTGATCTGGCTCGGCATCAAGCTGATCTGGGCACCGGTCGAAGGCGTCGATGTCGACGCGCCGCCTCCGCCCCCGCGTGGCGGCTTCTTCCTGCAAGGTTTCCTGGTCCTGCTGTCGAACCCGAAGGTTCTGGTGTTCTTCGGCGCCTTCATCCCGCAATTCATGGACATGAACCAGCCGCACTTTCCGCAAGTCGCGCTACTGGGTGCGACCTTCATGGTCACCGCTGTAGTGACGGATGCGCTCTACGCCCTCGCCGCCGGCCGCGCGCGAAAGTTCTTCTCGGCGCGCCGCACGCGAATGCTGTCGCGCATCTCCGGCGGCTTCATGATCGGCGGCGGCATCTGGTTGGCGCTGACGCGGGCGAAGTGAGGTTACAGCGGTAGCTCCGCCTCGATCTCCGCAAGGATACGCGCCAGCCGCTCGGACCATTGCTGCTGGGCGGACTGGTCCGTGATTAGATCCTGGCGGATCTCGATGCCGGTGTTGACCAGACCGCGGGCTTCGCCGTGCACGGGGATGGTGTAGTCGGTGAGATCGCTCACCGCATAAGGCTCGTTGTCGCCGACGACGATGTCACCCTCGGCGCGCAGATGTTTCAACAGCAGTCGTGGCAGCACGGGGTCGCGGTGATAGAGCGTGCCGATATGCCAGGGCCGCGCGATGCCGGCATAAACCGGCGTGAAGCTGTGCAGCGATATCAGCACGGTCGGCCGCTTGTCGTGGATGCGGCGGCTGATCGCCGCACCGATGCGGCGATGGTAAGGCTCGAAAATCTCGCGCCGCCTTGCCTCGCGCTCCTGCTCCGAGATCCCTTCGTTGCGCGGGATCGCGGTCGCCTCGGAGATCACGGGAATCGAGCTTGCAACGCCGGGCGGACGGTTGCAGTCGATCACGAGGCGCGAATAGCGCTGCGCGATTAAATGCGCATCCAACATTCTGGCGAGCCGCTCGGCGACGCCGGCGATGCCGATGTCCCAGGCGATGTGCCTGACGAGCTCGCTTTCCGCGACGCCGAGATCGCCGAGCGCGCGCGGCAGCACCCGTCCGTAATGATCCGATGTGAGCAGGAAGGGCGATGTCCCCTCCGCATTCACCTCATGCACGGGCGGAATGTCGCCCTCGCCGAGCAGTTGATCGGCTGCCTCGGCCGCCTCCAAAGCCATCCTGATTGCCTATGGACTAACAACGTGTGTAAACGAATTAGCGGCATCGTGCCGACGCAGCAACGCCAGAGAGTCCATGACTTCCGATCGCCTTTTTGTCTATGGCACGCTGATGCGCGGCTTCGACCATCCGATGGCGCGGCTGCTGGCGGGACACGCGGACTTTCTGGGAGAAGCGACCTGCCGCGGCCGGCTCGTTCTGGTCAAGCATTATCCGGGATTGCTGCTCTCTGATGCGCCGTCGGACGTCGTTCACGGCGAGCTCTTCCGCCTGCGCGTGCCGGACGAGCTGCTACGCGAGCTCGACATGTATGAAGCCTGCGGCGAGGGCTTTCCGGAGCCGACCGAATATCTGCGGCAGCTGGTCGACGTGACGCGTGCCGACGGCGCTACCGAGAGGGCCTGGACCTACGTCTACAACTGGCCCGTCACCGCTCTGCCGATCATCGAGTCCGGGCGGTTCTTGGAGCATTAGGCCGACAGCACTTCCTTCACCGCGCGCACGTCGACCTCGCGCTCGACGTAAGTCCACTCTTCCGTCCGCCGCAGCATTGCCACCAGCTCCTCGAATAGCGAGGCGTGCGCCGGGGCGAATTCGAACCAGGTCAGAAAGTCGAAAGGGCCGCCGAGGTCGCGGCAGTGATAGAGCTGCCGCGCGATCGCAGGCAGGAAGCGCATGCTGCTCGCGATATGGTGCGACTTGTCCTCGAAGATCCTGCGACGCTCTTCCTGCGTCAGTTCCCACCAGGCGGCCGATTTGCGGATCGGGATCAGCGCCGCGCTGGTCGCCTCCGGTCGGCCGAGCCCGGCCTGCACCGCCACGAGCTGCTGCTTCTCCGCGCGCTCGGTGTAGCGCAAGCTGCTGGGGACGCCGACCAGCCTCCAGGCGTTGCGCGAGGGCACCAGCGGCAATGAAACGGCCTCGCTGTCGGTCACCGACAGCGCCGGCATGAAGGGCAGGGGCTCGCCCGTCACTGATGAAATCGAGGTCACGCGCCAGCCCCCACTCTGGCCGCCTCGAAAGGTCCTGAACATGAGGGATATGGAAGCTTGGAACCGGGCGCGGTTCAAGCCTTTCCCGTCATTCCAGGGTGCCAATCCCGCCATCCTTCGGTGCCGTCGAAGAAGCGCCGCCTCAGGGGGACGGTGAGAATGATTGCCTCGGGCGCCGAAGAGAGCCCTGTGCATAGGTCGAATAACCCGGATAACCCGCCTAAACCTAGCCTTTGGCCGGGCCGCACCTATATCCCTGATCCTTCGCCCGACTCACCCGGTTTCGCGCTAGACACAGCCCATGCGCTTCACGCCCCAGTTCCTCGACGAGCTTCGTGCCCGGCTTTCGGTGTCCGAAGTCGTGGGCAAGCGCGTCAAGTTGAAGAAGGCAGGCAGAGAGTGGAGGGGGCTGTCGCCGTTCCAGCAGGAGAAGACGCCGTCCTTCTACGTCAACGACCAGAAGGGCTTTTATCACGACTTCTCCTCCGGCAAGCACGGCGACATCATAACCTTCGTGATGGAGACCGACGGCGTGCCGTTCGCGGAGGCCGTGGAGCGGCTCGCAGGCATGGCGGGCCTGCCGCTGCCGGCGGTGACACCGGATGCGGCGCGGTACGAGCAGCGGCGCAAGTCGCTGCATGACGTCTTGGATCTCGCGGCCAAGTTCTTTGCGGAGACGCTGGCCTCGCGCGTGGGCGCCAAAGCGCGCGGCTATCTCGCCGACCGCGCCATCTCGCCGGCGACGCAATTGCAGTTCCGCCTCGGCTACGCCCCGTCTGATCGCTTTGCACTGAAGGAGCATCTCGGCAAGCTCGGCATCTCCGTCGACGACATGGTCGAGACGGGATTGCTCGTCGCTGGCAACGACATCCCGGTGCCGTACGACCGCTTTCGCGATCGTGTGATGTTTCCGATCACGGATCTGCGCGGCCGCGTCATCGCCTTCGGCGGGCGCGCGCTGGAGAAGGACGTTCCGGCCAAGTATCTGAACTCGCCGGAGACGCCGCTCTTCCACAAGGGCGACAATCTCTACAACCACCAGACTGCGCGCAAAGCCACGCATGATGGCAGCCCCTTGATCGTGGTCGAAGGCTATGTCGACGTCATCGCGATGGTCACCGCGGGCTTTGCAGGCAGCGTGGCGCCGCTCGGCACCGCGCTCACCGAAAGCCAGCTGGCGCTGCTGTGGAAGATGGCTGATGAGCCGATCCTCTGCTTCGACGGCGACCGCGCCGGACAGAAGGCGGCGTACCGCGCTGCCGATCTCGCGCTGCCTTTCCTCGCACCTGGCAAGAGCCTGCGCTTTGCGCTGCTGCCGGAGGGGCAGGACCCCGACGACCTCGTTCGCTCGGGTGGGCGCGGCGCGATCGAAGAGGTGATCGCCGCGGCGCGTCCGCTCGCCGACATGATCTGGTCGCGCGAGCTCGAAGGCGGCAATTTCGCAACCCCCGAGCGGCGGGCCGCGCTGGAGGCGCGGATCAGGGAGCTCACCAACGGCATTCGCGACGAGGTGGTGCGGCGCTACTACCGCGACGAGTTCGTCGAGCGGCTCCAGCGCACCTTTGCCCCCGAAGGGGGGCGCAGCGGCTTCGGCGGGCGGGGCAATTTTCGCCAGGGTGGCGGCCGGTCCTTCCAGCCGAGGGGAGGGGCGAATCGATTCGGCGGTCAGGGATTCGGCGGAGGGCGTCGCGGCGTCTCCGGTTCCATCCCTCTGCCCTCTGGCCCCTACCAGGCGGCAAGTCCCCAGCTAGCGGCAAGCCCGATCATGCGCGGCCAGCGCAGCGCCATCTCCCGCCGGGAAGCCCTGATCCTGCAATGCCTGATCAACCACCCCTGGCTGCTGCACGAGCATCTCGAGGAGGTCGCCGCCCTGGAGCTGGCCCACCCGGAGGCCCACAAGCTCAGGGCCGGCATCATCGCCGCCTTCGCCAACGACCATCACCACTCGTCCGACCCCGGCGAGCAGGCTGAAAAGATGCGCAGCGATATCGAGAAGGGCGGATTTTCGCAGGTTCTTCAAAGGGTTGAGAATGGGATCACCACCGCGGCGGTATGGGGGGCCCGCGAGGGCGCAGCGCGGGACGACGTTCTCGCCACCTGGCATCAGCTGGTTGCCTTGCATCGGCAATGGCATTCACTACTTAGAGAGCTGAAAGACGCCGAGCTGGCCTTGGGCGAGGACCCCAGCGAGGCCAATTTGGCATGGCTGCGTGACGTGAAGGCTCGGATCAGCGAAGTCGACGGCACCGAGGCCCTGATCGAGGGTTTTGGCGAGCTGTCGGGCCGGCTCCAGAAGAGCATGTGAAAGAATCATGCGGACGGCCGCGGCCGGAACCGCTAAAAGACTCGCCAAATCTTGGGTTTGGCGGCAAAAACAGGGTTAATCGAGGCTTAACGGTCTTGTAGCACTTTGGCCCGGAGGCGGCCGCAGGCAGAACAGACGCGTCAGGAATGAATCCGCGCAATCGCTGTTGGCACTACACCTGCATCCGCCGCGTCAAAGAGGCTGACGAAGCGTTAGGCAATTCCGGCGAGAGAGAGTTGGGGGTGGCGAGAGGTTTGTGCGCCGCCCTTTCCGTGTCGAGAGCTGCCGAAGCGAGAGCGTCGAGCAACAGGTTCATGTGAATTCACGCGGACGCGGCGGGCGTCTCGCATGAAGCGCGTTTAGGAGCAATGGATGGCCACCAAGGCAAAGACGCTGCAGGCGAAGGACAAGGAAAAAGACGACAAGGCAGCGGATGCGCCGGAGAAGGACTCCCAGGACGCGCCCTCGCCCTTGCTCGACCTGTCCGACGCCGCCGTGAAGAAGATGATCAAGCAGGCCAAGAAGCGCGGCTTCGTGACCTTCGATCAGCTCAACGAAGTCTTGCCGTCCGACCAGACCTCGCCCGAACAGATCGAGGACATCATGTCGATGCTCTCGGACATGGGCATCAACGTCACCGAAGCCGACGACAGCGAAGGCGAGGAGGAGAAGGACGAGGGCGACGACGACACCGACAACGAGCTCGTCGAGGTCACCCAGAAGGCCGTCACCGAGGTCAAGAAGAGCGAGCCGGGCGAGCGCACCGACGACCCGGTGCGCATGTATCTGCGCGAGATGGGCACGGTCGAGCTGCTGTCCCGCGAAGGCGAAATCGCGATCGCCAAGCGCATCGAGGCCGGCCGCGAGGCGATGATCGCTGGGCTCTGCGAGAGCCCGCTGACCTTCCAGGCCATCATCATCTGGCGCGACGAGCTCAACGAAGGCAAGATCTTCCTCCGCGACATCATCGATCTCGAAGCGACCTATGCCGGTCCCGACGCCAAGGGCGGCATGAACACCGCGATGATCGCGGGTCCGAACGGCGAAGCCTCTGCCGATGGCGACGCGGCCCCGACCGCCGGGGCGCCTGCGCATGTCGCCCCCCCGGCTGCGCCGCCGTCGCCGACCCCGTTCCGCGCGGCGCCCGCCGGCGGCGCGGATGCAGTCGAGGAGAAGGATCCCGGCGAGGCTGCGGCCGAATCCGACATGGACGACGACGAGTTCGAGAACCAGATGTCGCTGGCCGCGATCGAGGCCGAGCTCAAGCCGAAGGTGGTCGAGATCTTCGACAGGATCGCCGACAGCTACAAGAAGCTGCGCAAGCTTCAGGAGCAGGACATCCAGAACCAGCTCGACAGCTCCTCGCATGGGCCCTCGCTGTCGCCGCCGCAGGAGCGCAAGTACCGCAAGCTCAAGGATGAGATCATCGTCGAGGTGAAGTCGCTGCGCCTCAACCAGGCCCGTATCGACAGTCTCGTCGAGCAGCTCTACGACATCAACAAGCGCCTCGTCTCGCACGAGGGCCGCCTGATGCGCCTTGCCGACAGCCACGGCGTCGCGCGCGAAGACTTCCTGCGCAACTACACCGGCTCGGAGCTCGATCCGCGCTGGCTCAACCGCGTCTCGAAGCTGTCGGCCAAGGGCTGGAAGAATTTCGTCCATCACGAGAAGGACCGCATCAAGGAGCTCCGCCACGAGGTGCATCAGCTCGCGGCGCTGACCGGCCTCGAGATCGTCGAGTTCCGCAAGATCGTGCACTCCGTGCAGAAGGGCGAGCGCGAGGCACGCCAGGCCAAGAAGGAGATGGTGGAAGCCAACCTCCGCCTGGTGATCTCGATCGCCAAGAAGTACACCAATCGCGGCCTGCAGTTCCTCGACCTGATCCAGGAAGGCAACATCGGCCTGATGAAGGCGGTCGACAAGTTCGAGTACCGCCGCGGCTACAAGTTCTCGACCTACGCCACGTGGTGGATCCGGCAGGCGATCACCCGCAGCATCGCGGACCAGGCCCGCACCATCCGCATCCCCGTGCACATGATCGAGACGATCAACAAGATCGTGCGCACGAGCCGCCAGATGCTCAACGAGATCGGCCGCGAGCCGACCCCCGAAGAGCTCGCCGAGAAGCTCGGCATGCCTCTGGAGAAGGTCCGCAAGGTTCTCAAGATCGCCAAGGAACCGCTCTCGCTGGAGACCCCCGTCGGTGACGAGGAGGATTCACATCTCGGCGATTTCATCGAGGACAAGAACGCGATCCTGCCGATCGACGCCGCGATCCAGTCCAACCTGCGCGAGACCACCACGCGCGTGCTCGCCTCGCTCACGCCGCGCGAGGAACGCGTCCTGCGCATGCGCTTCGGCATCGGCATGAACACCGACCACACGCTGGAAGAAGTCGGCCAGCAGTTCAGCGTGACGCGCGAGCGCATCCGCCAGATCGAAGCCAAGGCGCTGCGGAAGCTGAAGCATCCGTCGCGGTCGCGGAAGCTGCGGAGCTTCTTGGATAATTGATCGTAGACAGCGATCCAAAGCAAAGCGGCGGGCCTTGGCCCGCCGTTTTTGTCAGTGTCATTGCGAGCGTTGCAAACCCATCCAGATTTTTTCCGCGGAGAGACCTCAGCTTGCTTCGCTGCGCTCGCAAGGCCGTGGAGAAGCCGAGGATCTACTTCTTCTTCGTCCCCACCCGCTCGAGCCGCTTGATCTCCAGCGGCGGACGGCCGCTCTTTTCGGCGATCTCGCGGTCCTGCTCCATGATGAAGCCGCGGGCGGGTTCGTCGCCGTCGAGGCCGCCGAGCAACTCGGCGGGGACGCGGCGGTTGGAGCGCTGGGAATCGTCCTCATAGACGACGTTGAAGAAGGCGAATTCGCCTTTGGGATTGGTTCCGGGTTTCTTGGCCATGGGCGGCTTGTGGTCGATAGTCGTGCGGCAGTCAATTGACTTTGGCGACGATCGACCTTTTGCCGTGACAGAACGCTGCTGGGCTTGATTCGGCTCAGGGATGAAATCTGGCGCTGAGAAAGGGCGGAGGCTTGTTGCGATCCGCCGTGCGCGGTTCGAGAGGGCCCTCGCCTCGATAAACGGCGGGCCGAAGCCCGCCGTTATCTTGGTCTTCAGCGTCGCCCGGGGCTGGCAGGGCAACAACCTAAAATAGAAGGCTATAGGCTGACCTGTGCGATGGCAAGGCAAATCGTGGTGGCGCCGATGTCGCAGCCAGCGCATCAGATCTGCGTCAATGCGATGGAAGTGCAACTGCAGGCCCAAACGATTGTTCTGGACTGTCGAACCACTTTGTTCATCTGCCCGCGCGCGCAATGCAGGCAGGACGACGCGTCTTGTAGGAAAGCGCACCGGCCTGCACGCCTTCCCATCTGCGGGCGGGACGGTGTGCCTGCGCAGGCGATTTCGAAGATCCCGCGCGCCAATATCAATGCGTGTGCGGACGCTGCGCCACTTCCTGAACGGCGAGCCGCGATCCATGTCCGCCGCCTTTGTCGCCGTTCTCGTTGCGTCCCTGAGCCATGATCGCACTGCCCATCGCGGCCGAGCCGAACGTGATGAGGAAGGAGGCGAGCAGCAGGATGAGCGCAACGCCCGGTGCACTGTCGGCGAAGATCAGCTCGCGCAGATGTCCGGGGTTGAGCCAGAGCAGCCCGCCGACCAGCAGCGCGGCGGCGCAGGCGCCGATCGCGAGGTTGATGGCGAGCAGGCGAAACAGCGGAATGCGGAGGAGGGCGGGCCGCGGCGCTTGGGGAGGTTGATGGTTGGACATGGGTGATCGTTCTATGCTGGTCAGTGCAATGGCCGATCGCACGGCGCAAGCAAATATTACCTTGGCGCCAACTCTCTCATCCGTCGACCCGGGGCGCGATGAAGTCGCGAGCCCGGAATTCACTCATCCATCGTCTTCGCGGCCCGATCGATTGCGGGCTCGCGCGTTGCGCTCCCGGGAATGACGAGCGGAAGGCCTGCCGAAACCGCTGGTCTCACGCCGCTGGTGCCACCCGGTTGCCTGCCTCGCTCGCCTGGGCCGCCTGCTGGCGCTCCATCATGGTCTGCCAGAGCGTTGCGATGCTCTCCTGCGTTTGCGGTGCGATCAGGCAGTGGCCTTCGTTGTCGAAGCCGCAGAACCGCACCGATGCATCCTTCTTCACCTCGGTCAGCGCCTGGTTGATCATCTCGAGGCAGGTGATGACCTGGCCGACGTCCGCGAGGCGCGTGTGATGCAGGATGTCCAACAGGCGGAACGTCATCACTGCGGGACGGCCGATGTTGATGCCGGGCCGGCCGAGCTCGAACAGTACGTTCACCGCCGGAAGCACGCCGCGGATGTGCTCGAGCACGCCGGCCATGTCTTCCACGCTGCAGGCGACCAGATGCGCCGTCTGCGGCGGGGTGGCCGCCGGCGGGCGCGACGCAAGGCCGAGCGCGGCGATCACCTCTTGCTCGATCCATTGCCGCACCGGGGCTGGGGCATTGCGAATCTGCTCGGCAGTGAAGGTAATTCCGGTCATGTGTGGTTCTCCTGTTGGCCTCAGTCTAGAAAGCACGGCGTAAGACAGTTTGATGCGGATCAAGCCTTGCGCTTTCCCAGGCTTTCCCTGCGCTTCAAGCCTTGCGCTTTGACGCTCGGTTCGTTCCCGGGCATGATCCGCGCTGCTTCGCGCAAGGATTCTGGGGATTGCTCCACATGTCGAGACTGCTTCTCGCGGCCGCCTTCGTTGTTCTGGCCGGCGGGCCGGCGCAGGCCGCCCGCTGCGGCGGCGACTTCAACAGCTTCATTGCCAGCATGGCGCAGGAAGCGCAGGCAGCCGGCGTCTCGGCAGGCGTGACGAGCGCGGCGCTCAGTGGCGTGACGGTTGATCCTGCGGTGCTCGCCTTCGACCGGCGCCAGCGCTACACCTTCAACAAGACTTTCGAGCAGTATGTCTCGACCCGCGTCGGTGCCGGCCGTATCAATGGGGGCCGTGCGATGCTGCAGCGTCACGCCGCGCTGCTCTCCCGCATCGAGCAGAAGTTCGGCGTACCCCGTTACATCCTCGTCGCCATCTGGGGCCTGGAGAGCGACTTCGGCAAGGGCGACACCGGCAAGCTGCCCGTGATCCGCACGCTGGCGACGCTCGCGCATGATTGCCGCCGCACCGACCTGTTCCAGGGCGAACTGCTCGCCGCGCTCAAGATCGTGCAGCGTGGCGACCTGCAGCTGCGCGACCTCATCGGGGCCTATGCCGGTGAGATCGGCCAGACTCAGTTCCTGCCGTCGTCCTACATCAAGTATGGCGTCGATTTTGACGGCGACGGCCATGTCGACCTCCGCCACAGCATCCCCGACGTGCTCGCCTCGACCGCGAACCTGCTCCACACCAGCGGCTTCAAGATGGGTCAGCCCTACGGCGAGGGCACGCCGAATTTCGAGGCGATGCGCGAGTGGAACAGGGCGGTGGTCTATCGCAAGACGATCGGCTATTTCGCCGACCGGCTGATGGGGCAGTGACTTCACCCTCCCCTGGAGGGTGAAGCGCAACGGCCCTACGTCCCCTTAGCCATCTTCTCCAGCCGCCGCTGCAGCGGGGCCCAGTACGTTCCCGGGCGGAAGCGCTGCAGCAGGTCCATGAAGCGAGCGTCGTTGCCGATCAGGATGCGCGGCTCGTTTCTTTCGATGCCCCTGATGATGCGCAGCGCGGCATCCTTCGGCGAGGTCTTCGCCGCATTCTCGAACCGCTCGATCGACTGCGCCCGGCGGGCATTGTCGGTGACACCGATGCCGGTGCGTGCATTGCGCGCAATTGCTGTGGCGACGCCGCCGGGGTGGACCACCGACAGCTTGATCGGGCTTCCCGCCATCGCTAGCTCGTGCCGCACGCTCTCGGAAAAGCCGCGCACCGCGAACTTCGCCGCCGCATAGGCCGATTGTCCCGGTGGCGCGATCATGCCGAAGATCGAGGAGAGATTGACGATGTGCCCCTCCGCCTGTGTCTTCAGGTGAGGCAGGAAGGCGCGCGTGCCGTGCACCACGCCCCAGAAATTGATGTCGAACAGCCAGTCCATCTGAGCCTGGTCGATCTCCTCGAACGAGCCCATCAGCGCCACGCCAGCATTGTTGACGACGATGCCGAGGGCGGGATGCGCCGTGGTCGCCTCGCTCGCGAATTGTGCGATGTCGGCGGGCTCGCTGACGTCTACCCGATGCACGCTGACCTTGCGCGTCGTTCCGATCTCCGCCGCCAGCGCCTTTAATCCCGCCTCGTCGCGGTCAGCGAGCGCCAGATCGCAGCCGCGCTGCGCCAGCTCGATGGCGAGTGCCCGGCCGATCCCGCTCGCGGCTCCCGTGATTGCGGCGGCGCCGCGAATCGTCGTCATGGTTTCCCCCGTCAAGTGCCTGATAATGGAACTATGAGTTACTTTTTTTTGAAATGAAACCGAACCGCAGCCGCTCTCGATTTTTAACATGCGTTATGGAGGCATGCATTGGGAGCCGCCGATGGGACAAGCAGAGCCATTTCGCGCGACAGCGCTGATCGTTGAAGACGACGTCATGCAGCGGGAGATGCTTTGCGTCCTCCTTGAAGAGAGCGGCTACCAGGTGATCCAGTGCGAAAGCGCCGAGGCCGCCGAGCGCGTCCTCGACAAGAGCGCCGGGGCACTCTGTCTGATGCTGACCGACGTCCAGCTTGCCGGCCGCATGAACGGCGTCGAGCTCGCGCATGTCGCCAAGCACCGCAATCCGAAGCTCGACGTCGTCGTCACCTCCGGCCGCCCGCTGAAGCAGCCCTTGCCCGATGGCGCCAAGTTCTGGGCCAAGCCCTGGGCGCCGCTCGACGTCTTGCGAGAAGCCGAGATCGCTCAGCTGTCCTGACCGCAGCCTTGAGGGGGCACGCTTTCTCGCGGCCGGATGAGGTGATAAGGTCGCGCATGACCTTGTCCTTCCTGCTCACTTCGCTCATCGTCGTCGCTTCACCCGGCACCGGCGTGCTCTATACGCTGGCCGCCGCACTGACTCGCGGCTCACGGGCGAGCGTCGCCGCCGCCTTCGGCTGCACGCTCGGCATCGTGCCGCACATGGCGGCGGCGATACTCGGCCTTGCCGCGGTGCTCCACACCAGCGCGCTCGCCTTCGCCGTGCTGAAATGGTGCGGCGTCGCATATCTGCTCTACATGTCCTGGCAGGCGCTGCGCGAGACGGGAGCTCTGGCGGTTGGCGGTGAGATTCGCGAGCGATCGAGTGGCCGCGTCATCGTCACCGGAGTCCTGATCAACATACTCAATCCGAAGCTGTCGATCTTCTTCCTCGCCTTCCTGCCGCAGTTCATCGCCGCGGACGAGGCCCATGTGCTGGCGCGCATGCTGGAATTGAGCGGCGCCTTCATGGTCATGACCTTTGCGGTGTTCGTCCTCTACGGACTCTGCGCCGCCTCGGTGCGCGAGCACGTTATCTCCCGTCCCCGCGTCATGGCGTGGCTACGGCGCAGCTTCGCCGCAGGATTTGCCGCGCTCGGCGCCAAGCTCGCCCTTGCGGAGCACTAGTCCTCGTCAGAAAGGCGGCGAGGGAGCAGCATCGGCGCCAACAAGCGAGGCAATAAAAAAACGGGCCTGCTGCCCGCCATTTCAAACCCGTTCGATCCCACCCGACGCCCGGGCGGAGCGACACCCCACCCGGGCAAAGAAACAGAAGCTTCGTTACTTCTTCTTCGCCTTCTTGGCCTTTTTCGCCTTCTTCTTCGCCGCCTTCTTCGCTTTCTTAGCCATAGTATCCTCTTAGGGGTTAATGGTGGAACGCGACACGAGGGATGCTCGGCGGAGGGCCAGCCTCGCAACATCCTCGATGACAAACTCAGCAGATTCGCAGCCGGCTGCCCCGCGCTGTCATGTCTTCGTCATCGTCTTATCCACAGCTCTGATGCATTTTCGGATGATTTTGCCGCGCGAATCCGCTTCGCAACGCTTTCTCCTCGCAACCAGCTCGTCCGCGGCAAGCCTTGCTTAACGATGTCGGCCGGGTCGCCGGATTCATCAATCCAAAACCAAGGCTCGGCTTTGCACGATTGCGGTGAGACTCCATTAAGCGCGCCGCGCGCATGATCGTCCACAAGAACATGGGGGCGGGTATGTACGGGCAGTTGCCGAACGAAGAGGGCGGGACCATGCGTGTCCCGCAGTCGCCATGCTGAGCGTGCCGACACTCTGGACCGTCATTGTCATCAACTTCCTGGCGCTGGGCCTAATCTGGGCCTATGTGGCGCGCGCCTATCCCAAATTCGAGGCGGCGCGGTACTGGACGGCGGCGGCGGTGCTGGCGGCATCGGGTGCGGGAATCTCGATGCTGCGCGAGGTGATGGACCCGCGCTTTCCGCTGATCGTCGGCGGCGGTCTGATGATCTTCTCGTCCTGGCTCGCCTGCATGGGTGTGGCGCGGTTCTATCAGCGCCCGGTGTCGTGGCCGGCCGCGATCGCCAATTCGCTTCTCTGCAGCGCCAGTCTCGCCTTCTTCCTGATTGCCGTCGACAACATGCCGATGCGGGTGTTGACCTACTCGCTGGGGCAATCGACCCCGGTCGTGCTGACTCTGCCGCTGCTTCTCAGCAGGCAGAATGGCCGGGAAAATCCGGGCGCTCGTCTCGCTGCGATCGTCGGGATGCTGCTTCTGTCCATTCACCTCGTCCGCTCCGGCGCGGCGCTGCTCGGCTATGGCGGCGCCGTCACCGCGATCAACTTCAACGGTTTGCAGTCGGTGATGATCCTGCTGCTGGTGTTCCTGGCGATGGCCTGGAATTTCGCCTGTCTCCTGATGGCGATCGAGCGGCTGCGCAACGAGGTTGCCGACCTCGCGCTGCTCGACGATCTCACCGGCGTCGCCAACCGGCGGCATCTGCTGCAGCGCCTGACCGAGGAATGCGCCCGCTCCGAGCGCAGCGGCGTCCCGTTCTCGCTCCTGGTAATCGATCTCGACGGCTTCAAGGCCATCAATGACACCCACGGCCACGCTGCGGGCGACGCGTGTCTCAAGCACTTCACCCTGATGGCGCAGACGCGCCTGCGGCCCGGCGATATGCTCGCCCGCACCGGCGGCGACGAGTTCTGCGTCGTGCTGCCGTCGTCCTCCTTGCGCGAAGGCGCGCTGATCGCCCGGCGCGTGCTCGAGGCGTGCCGTCAGGATGCTGCCGGCTGCACCGGCAGCGACATTCCGATCGCGATCTCGATCGGTGTCGCGCAGTGGGATTGCAGCATCGGGGAATCCCCGGACCGCCTGATGGCCAACGCCGACCATGCTCTCTATGCCGCCAAGAAGAACGGTAAGAACGACTTCGCTGTCTATGATCCCGCCCCGCCGCCGCTTTCGCCCGAGGCGGTCGAGGCACTGCGCAAATTCGCATGAAGCCTGCTAGGCTCGGGTCATATTGGACCCGCATGATGTCTCGCCTGGCTGCGGCCGTTTTCGCTGCGCTTCTCGTCGCCCCCGCCGCCGCGGTGGAGGCCGAGCTCGCAAAGCTCGCGCGCGCCTCGGGCACGCCTGACATCCCCGGCCTTAACATCGTCTGGCTGGCGCCATGGGGCGACGTCCGTAACGCACACCCCTGGCGCAATATCATCGTGCACCAGACCGAGGGACCTGCCGGCTCGGCGCGCGGGGGCGCGCAAGCGCAGGCGAAGAATCCGACGCGGCGCGGCGTCACGGTCTGGGTCGAGACCGACGGCACGGTCTATTGGGCGGTGGCCGAAAACCACGTGCCGACCCACGGCGACGGCGCCAACCGCAACGATAACAAATACATCGACAACAAGCCGACCTATCGCCAGGTGGTGCGCGACAATTCGATCGGTGTCGAGTTCGCCGGCAACTATCCCGACGTGGCGACGGGCCCGACCGAAGCACAGGTCGCGGCGTGGAAGATCCTCGTGAAGATCCTGCGCGCGCGCTACGACATCCCGCTCGAGCGCGTCTATGCGCACAACTGGGTCGACTACAAGGACGCGCGCTATTGCGAAGGCTGCTGGCTCGCAACGCTGGCGCGGATGTGGGGGGAATAGGCCCACCGCGATTCCGGGCGCGACGACGTCGTGACCCAGGATCCATTCCTGCACCAGCTGCGGCCTGATGGATTCCGGGTTCGCACCAAGAGGCGCTCCCCGAAATGACGGGAGCGGGTCACACCGCCCGTGCGGTCCAGCCGTAGAAGCGCATCAGACAAACAAAAAAGCCGGCGCTGCCGCCGGCTTCTTCTCTCCTTCGATCCGCCAATCTCTGGTGCCGAAACACCTCGCTCAGTGCGCGGCTTCCAGCGCGGCCTGTTCCTGCCTTGCGATCGTGCCCTTGACCGCGGACTGCACCTTCTCGAAGGCGCGGACCTCGATCTGGCGGACGCGCTCGCGCGACACGCCGAACTCGGCGGCAAGGTCCTCCAGCGTCATCGGCTCGTCGGCGAGGCGGCGCGCCTCGAAGATGCGGCGTTCGCGCGGGTTGAGCACGCCCATGGCGCCATTCAGCGCATCACGGCGGTGATCATACTCCTCGTGCTCCGCCATCATGGCTTCCTGGTTGGGCGTGTTGTCGACCAGCCAGTCCTGCCATTCGCCGGCCTCGCCGTCGTCGCGGATCGGAGCGTTTAGCGACGCGTCACCACCGAGGCGGCGGTTCATGTCGATCACGTCCTGATCGGTGACGCCGAGGCGCTTTGCGATCATCTTCACCTGGTCGGGGCGGAGATCGCCCTCATCCAGCGCGTTGATCTTGCTCTTCGCCTTGCGCAGGTTGAAGAACAGCTTCTTCTGGTTCGCGGTGGTACCCATCTTCACGAGCGACCAGGAACGCAGGATGTACTCTTGAATCGACGCCTTGATCCACCACATGGCGTATGTCGCGAGACGGAAGCCCTTGTCGGGCTCGAAGCGCTTCACCGCCTGCATCAGGCCGACATTGCCTTCCGAGACGACCTCGGAGATCGGCAAGCCGTAGCCGCGATAGCCCATGGCGATCTTGGCCACGAGACGGAGGTGGCTGGTGACGAGTTGGTGCGCCGCGTCACGATCGTCATGCTCGCGCCAACGCTTGGCGAGCATGTATTCCTGCTGGGGTTCCAGCATCGGAAACTTGCGGATCTCGGCGAGGTAGCGAGAAAGGCCGGATTCTCCATTGAGGACCGGCAAAGCAGCGGTACGGGCCATAGTGCGCCCTCCAAAAGGTTCAGGCCCCCGATAGCGGCGGGCCAGGCAGACGACCGCTGTGTCAAAGCCGGTCGGGCTGCGATGTTCCGCGTTGGTCATTCAACGCAAGCGCAATATACCCTATCGGGGGTCGAAAAGGGAAGGATTGCTGACGTCACGAGGCCGTGTGGCCGCTATAACTTTTTGTAATGTAAAGTCTTTCTGAACCGTCCTGCGTCATTGCGCCGCTTGGAGGGCACGCTGAAGGAGAAGCAAATCCTCCGGCAGCGGCGCCTCCCAGTGCAGAAGTTCTCCGGTCCTGGGGTGCTCCAATACCAGGAGATAGGCGTGCAAGGCCTGCCGTCCCAGCGCGGCCAAAGCCGCCTGCGATTCGGGGCCAAGCTGGTTGGCCTTGGTCTTGAAATGCGGGCCGTAGACGGCATCCCCCATCAGCGGGTGCCCGATATGGGCGAGATGGACTCGGATCTGGTGGGTGCGCCCGGTCTCGAGCTCGCAGGCGAGGAGGCTCGCCACCGGCTTGCCGTCCCGCCCGGCAAAGCTCTCCAGGATCTCCCAATGCGTGACCGCCTCGCGGCCGCCCTGGCGCACCGCCATCTTCTCGCGCGCATGCGGATGGCGGTCGATCGGCGCGTCCACCGTGCCGCGATGCCGGTTCGGCACCCCCCAGGCAAAGGCCATGTAGCCGCGCCGCATCTCGCCGGTACGGCCGTGGTCGGCAAACTGCGCCGACAGCGAGGCATGGGCGAGGTCGTTCTTGGCCACCACCATCAGCCCCGTCGTGTCCTTGTCGAGCCGGTGCACGATGCCGGGCCGGCGCACCCCGCCGATGCCAGACAGCGAGGCGCCGCAATGGGCGATCAAAGCATTCACCAGCGTGCCGGTCTCGTGGCCGGCCGCGGGATGCACCACCAGCCCCTTGGGCTTGTTGAGGACGACGATGTCATCGTCCTCGAATACGATGTCGAGGGCGATATCCTCGCCCCTGGGCTCGGCGGGCGCCGCCTGCGGCACGTCGATTATGATCGTATCGCCCGGACTGACGTGATAAGCGGGGTCGCGGACCGCGGAGGCCTTCAGGTGGACGGCGCCCGCCAGGATCAGGGCTTTCAGCCTCGATCGCGACAGCTCGGTGAGGCGCGCCGCCAGCACGCGGTCGAGCCGGGCCGAGCCCTCATCGCCGACGACCACGACCTCCAACCTTTGCGCAGAGCCAAGATCCTTAGGGCCAAGAGTTTCCATGACGACGTCTGATACCGATGTTCCCGAGCCGACCCCCGAACAGGCCGCGCTATTCGCGCGGGTGAGGCGGATGATGCTGATCGCGGGGCTGACCACGGCGCTGGCGTTCTGCGCCGTGCTGATCGCGGTGGGCTACCGCCTTTTCAAGTCGGAGGGAAGGGCGGTGGAGGCCGGCGGCGACGTCACCGCCACCCTGCCGAAGGGCGCCAGGATCGTTTCGACCGGTGTCGCCGGCGACCGGCTCGTGGTCACGCTGGACCTCGGTGGCGTCACCGAGATCCGCACGTTCGACGCCCACACGCTGAAGCCGGCCGGAAAGCTGAAATTTGCCAATGAGCCGTAAAAGGCCCATCGGGGTC
Source organism: Bradyrhizobium sp. Leaf396 (assembly GCF_001424605.1). Lineage (NCBI taxonomy): Bacteria > Pseudomonadati > Pseudomonadota > Alphaproteobacteria > Hyphomicrobiales > Nitrobacteraceae > Bradyrhizobium > Bradyrhizobium sp. Leaf396. The sequence goes on along the minus strand of NZ_LMQJ01000031.1, from coordinate 3,230 downwards.
CTTGCGGCAGACAAATTTCGAGGCTATTCGGTACCCCTCACGCTCCCTTCGTCTAGCGGTTAGGACGCGGCCCTCTCAAGGCTGAAACAGGGGTTCGATTCCCCTAGGGAGCGCCAGCGGCTCTAGAAGCGCTGAGATTTCAAAAACATCACGCAAATCATGGCTTTGACTGCGCTCTGGTGGTAGCACTGCGTGGTAGCTTTTGATGCGCGCGTTGATGGGACTGATTAAGGACAGGCACGGGACTTACTACGCGCAACGGAAGGTGCCCGAACGCCTTCAAGAGGCGGTCGCGCGCGTGCTCAATTCAGGACGTGGTCGCCAAGTCTTCCTAAAGAAGTCACTGGGGACCAAGGTCCTCAAGGCGGCGAATGTGGCCGCAACGCACGTCCTCGCTGACTTCGACCGGACGATTGCCGATGCTGAAGCGCTACTGAAGGAGCGTCCCGTAACTCCATCGCTGACTGATGCGCAGATAAAGCGCATGGCAGAAGCATACTACGCAGCCAGATTGGCGAATGATGAGGAGGAGCGCCGCGAGGGCACTGGCTCCGAGCCGTTGTTTCAAAGCATCGCGAAGCAGCTCAGTGCGGCGGGTGTCGAGTATCAAACCCCATTTGCCGTAGGTGTGACCCCAGAGGCTGGCCTGTCGGACCGCGAAGTGCTGAAGCGCGTTGGCACACTCGAATACGAGCTTGCCATCGTCCCGCCCGCGTTGGCTCGCGGCGACATCAGCGTCATCCGCGAGGAGCTGGATGAACTGCTGAGTGATTTCCAACTCAACGTTGACCGCAAGAGCCAGTCGTACCGAAAGCTCGGTATGGCGGTGCTAACGGCATATGTTCGCGCCATCAGGGACATCGAGAGGCGGAATGTAGGTGAGCCGATTGAGACACCTCAATCTTTCTACGCGCTCTCTCAGCTTCCCACGGGTGAACAGGGGGGCACGCTACGTGAAGCCTTCGAGGGCTGGAAGAAAGAGCGTGAACGGCCGGAGGGCACGGTGCATGAGTACGGTCGAGCCATCGAGATGTTCATCCAACTGCACGGCGATCTGCCCATCACGGAAATCAAGCGCTCCCACGCGCGCACGTTCCGCGAAGCGTTGCAATTGGTGCCGAAGTCTCGCAAGGGGGCACTTCTGAAGGCATCACTGCGGGACCTTAGCGACTATGGTCGCTCACACCCGACAATCCAGAAGGTATCACCGGGCACCGTCAATAAGCAGTTGGGCGCGGTACAGGCTATCGCCGGATGGGGACGGCATAACGGGCTTGTGCCTGAGGACGCTCCCTGGTCTGACCCTTTCAATGAAATGCGACTAGAAGAGGAGCAGTCCCAGCGTGAACCCTTTGACGCGCGCGACTTGCAGACCATCTTCAATGCTCCCCTGTTCACCGAACACAAGCTCCCGGTGGGAGCGAAGGGAGCGGCGGGGATATGGCTTCCGTTGCTCGCACTCTTCGCCGGAGCCCGTCAGGCCGAATACGCAGGTCTCCGTGTCTCTGACATTCGGGAGGATGAGCAAACAGCCGTTCCGCTCATGTGGTTCACCCGTGATGTCAAGGCGGGGCGCAGATTGAAGACAAAATCATCGGAACGAGTGGTGCCAGTACATCCTCTGCTTATCGACATCGGCTTCCTCAACTATGTGGCAGAGCGCCGAAAGGATGGCGAGCAGGCTTGGTTGTTCCCCACTGTTGCTCCTGATCAGAAGGGAGCGTTGAGAGGCTGGGCGAAATGGTGGGGGCGGCACCTGCGCAACCATGTAGGCGTCAAGGACACCAACAAGGTCTTCCATAGCTTCCGGCACGGCTTTCAGGATGCGCTTCGCCAAGCGACACCCGACGAAGAGTTGCGGGATGCTCTAGCGGGCCGCAGTAGCGGGAAGTCTGTGAGCCGAAGGTATGGCGCAAAGGCCATGCTGGAGCGCTGGGGCGTGAAGGCTCTCAAAGCGGCAATCGACAAGATTAACTACCCCGGCCTCGACCTGTCGCGTGTCAAGCCGCTGCGCGCGTCACATGTGGCACGCCGAGGACCTAAATAGCTCGGTCGGCATGGGCTCACGTCGTTGGCAGAAGGTTGGTTGAGCAGGATGACAGAGAACTCAGATAACTGGGAGCCGCACGAACGCCTCGCATGGCAAGCGAAGACGCCAAAGAAGGAACGAGAAGCGCTCGACAACGCGCCCTTGGCGACCCTGCGTGCAATACCAGCATCATCAAGCGCTTTCATGCTCACCAGCGATTTGGCCGAGCGCTATCCGAGGCCGCAGGCGGCCAAGGGCAAGGCGTACGCACGCCACAAGACACTGGTCGACTATGCGAACGCCGTAGGCGCATTCATCGCCGATCTGCTTGCTGCCGTCGAACGCGATCGGAGCGAGGGCTGGCTCATGTGCTCACACGACAAGGGCGACTACACCGGCCAATACGTCAAATGGCGCATGTTCGATGGTGTTAGGACGGCGTGGCTTGAGGCTGGCCTGATCGAGCATAAGCCGGGTTATCCGGGCAGGCTGGAGTTCGGCAACCCAGGTCCAAGCTCGGGCAAGCTAACCCGCTACAGGGCCACACCGAGGCTCTTGGAGATTGCTGCGGGACACGGCATTACACCGGCCAACGTCCTCGAACATTTCAAGTTCGAGTTCATGATGCCTTCCGAGCTAATCCGGCTCACTAAGCCTCCCGAGCCGACACCGAATACACCAAGGGTCGCTGAGCTACGCCGTGATGTCGCCGAACTGAACGCGTTCTTCGCCAAGCAGACCCTTACACATCCGAAACATCCGACGATTAAGCACCTTGGGTGGATACGAATATTCCACGCGTACACCAAGGGCTACCGATGGAATAAGGGCGGCCGCCTCTACTCCCAGCCTCGGCTCTGACGCAAGTTTGGTGCAGCGCCGACTATTCTGCACCGATTAGTCTGGCTTGAAGCAGATCGATTTTGCCGCGGCCGTACATTTGACGTCGAASGAGCTTGAGGCGCGTGATCTGACCTTCAGTCTGGCCGTTGGACCATGGTGAAGTGATTGCCGCCCGTACCGCCGCCTCATCCTTCGCGACGCCGCTGGCGAACGAGGCGACGAGACTGGCGCCAGCGCGCTCAATCCATGGGGCGAGGCCCGCCTCGGTCYTGCGCCGGATCATCAGGTGGAATTCAGCGATGATTTCGCGTGCCTCGACCAGTGTTGGTACGCCGGCTTCGATCGCCGCGATCGTGAC
>NZ_LMQJ01000030.1:0-64694 GCF_001424605.1 Bradyrhizobium sp. Leaf396 | reverse complement strand
GCGGCAGTAGAAGCGCTCACGAAGAGGCCGGCGCGCAGCAGCAATCCCGCATAGAGGTCGAACGGCCATTCCCGCAGGAACTTCATGTTTCGTGCCGGAGGCCTGCACGATCGCCCTCCAGGGGCACGGCTCGAAGCGCAATCCGGCGTCGCGCCAGGCAACCGAGCAGGTCGCGCGAACGATCGAGCAAAGCGCCGCCGTTGCGAAGGTCGCGGCGGCGTTCCTGGAGGAGCCGCCGTTTCTTGAGGAGACTGCGGCGGCGATCGTCGGGCCGACCGTCGTCCTAGGCCTGTTCTCCGGCGAAAGCCTGCACGGCGCCAAGGATGCGCCCATGCTCGTCGCAGGGCCCGCGGCGAGATCGTGTTTGCCGGCATCATGGGCAGCGGACCCGGCATCGAGGACCTCATCGCGCGCGACGTGGCGGCGGCGTCAGGGACGCGCCGCCTGTCCCGTCCATGCCTGCGCCGGCGCCGACACGCCCGGCAGGTCCAGAAGATTGATCGCGCGGCAGGCGATCTGATCGACGGCCTCGGCAAGCGATGCCGGCTTGAGATAGAAGGCCGGCAGCGGCGGCGCCACGATCGCACCGATCTCCGTCACCTGCGTCATCGCGCGAAGATGCCCGAGATGCAGCGGGCTTTCGCGCACCAAGAGCACCAGCCGACGCCGCTCCTTGAGCTGCACGTCGGCGGCGCGGACGAGGAGATTGTCGAGCTGCCCAMAGGCGATGGCCGAGAGCGTGCGGATTGAGCAGGGCGCCACGATCATGCCGCGAACCGGACACGAGCCGCTGGCGATCGAGGCTCCGATCTCGTCATGCGGATRGCAGCGAAAGGCGAGGCTGCGAAGATGGGCCAGAGCTTCGGTGCCCACCTCCTCGGCGAGCGTTCTTTCGGCCGCCGGCGAGACCACGAGGTGGACAGCGCAGCGCGTATTGTCCGCTAGACGTTCGACGATGCGCATGCCGATCGCAGCGCCTGAGGCGCCACTGATGCCGACGACAACGCCCTCCCGCTCGCTCATGCGGGCTCCCGTGCCGGCGCAGCGAGCCCGAGGTGCTCCCACATCGCGTCGATCCGTGCGATCACGGACGGATCCATCGCGAGCGGCTCCCCCCAGAGTCGATCCGTCTCCGGCGGGATTTTTGTCGTCGCATCGATGCCGAGCTTGCCGCCGAGGCCGGGCTTTGGCGAGGCAAAGTCGAGATAGTCGATCGGCGTGTCGCTGATCGTCACCAGGTCGTGCGAGGAATCGCTGCGAGTCGAAACGGCCCACATCACTGCGCGCCAGTCCCTGATATCAATGTCGTCGTCGACCATGATCAGGAGTTTTGTGTAACTGAATTGCGGCAGCATCGACCACAGGCCGAGCATCAGTCGCCGCGCTTGGCCGGGATAGCGCTTTTTGATCGATGCGATCGCGATCCGGTAGGAGCAGGCCTCCGGCGGCAAATAGCAGTCGATGATCTCGGGGAATTGCTGCCGGACCAGCGGCACGAACAGCTGGTTCAGCGCCTCGCCGATTCGCGAGGGCTCGTCCGGCGGCCGGCCCGTGAAGGTCGAAAGATAGAGCGGCTGCTGCCGGGTCGTTAGCGCGGTGACACGCATCACCGGAAACGYCTCGACGGAATTGTAGTAGCCGGTGTGATCGCCATAGGGSCCTTCGGGCGCGGTCTCGGTTGCCGACACGAATCCCTCGATCACGATTTCGGCCGCGGCCGGAACGGCGATCGGCACCGTCAGGCAGGGCGTCAGGCGCGGCCGCTCGCCGCGCAAAATGCCGGCAAAGCGCAGCTCGGACATCGTCTCCGGCAGCGGCAGAACCGCAGCCAGAATGGTCGCGGGATCGGCGCCGATCACTACGGCAACCGGCATGTCGCGGCCTGCCGCTTTCCATTGCTGATGATGACGCGCCCCGCCGCGATGGGCGAGCCAGCGGATGATGGCCCGGTCGCGCCCGAGCACCTGCATCCGGTAGACGCCGACATTCTCCTCCTGGTCGGCGGCCACGGAGTTCGGCGGCACGGTGATGACCAGCGGCCAGGTGATCAGTGGTGCYGGCTCTCCGGGCCAGCAGATCTGGACCGGCAATTTGCCGAGATCGATATCGGCGCCCATGGCGGCGCGTTCTTGAACCGCCGCGGCTCCGCGTGTGCGAGGGCGCGTCGCGAGCGCCGCCCGCGCCAGCGGGATCTTGTCGAAGGCATCCCGCAATCCCCGYGGCGGGCGCGGCGCGCGCAGCTCGGCCATCAGCGCGCCGAGCTCGTTGAGGCGGTGAGGTGCGATTCCCATGCCCCAAGCAACGCGCTCGACCGTGCCGAACAGGTTGGTGAKGAGCGGAATGTCCGAAGGCGTGCCGTCGGCCTTGACCGGCTGTTCGAACAATAGTGCAGGGCCATTCGCGCTGAGCACGCGGCGATGGATCTCGGTGATCTCGTGGACCACCGAGATTTTCTCCCGAATGCGTCGCAACTGCCCCCTCGCTTCGATGAAGCGCAGGAAATCGGACAGGTCCCGAAAGCGCGGCAGGTCACGCTGCAAGTGAACTCCTCCAAAAGAACGACAAATGCCCGGGATGATCTTCATGATCATTGTTCCGGCTCAAATACTTMGGCGCGTAATCCGTCCAGATGTGGTCGCATGAAAGATCCGTCCGCGGCTTCCGGCCCGTTGCCRGCTATCCCCCCGATCCTGGCCAACGCGATGCGGCCGCTACCGCTCAAGCCATTGCAGCTCGCRCTCGCCGGCTTCCTGCAACGCATCCTGCGGCGCAACCCGGCCATGTTCGACCGGCTCGGCGCGCACACGCACGCGCGTTTCGGCATCAAGCCCACCGATCTGCCGTTTGCCTTCGTGGTCGAAGCGAGGCCAGGCGGCCTGACGGTCGTGCGCGACCTGCCACGGGATCTTGACGCACGTATCTCCGCTACGCTCGCTAATCTCTTGGCCCTGCTTGAGGGCAGGGTCGACGGCGATGCGCTGATGTTCTCGCGCGGCCTCGTCATTGAGGGCGATGTTGAGGCTGTTCTCGCGCTGCGCAACGCGATTGACGACGCGCAGCTGGACCTCGTGACCGAGCTCTCGGCTSTGTTCGGACCGCTCGGCGCGCCGGCACGACGCGCCCTCGAAATGGCGCGCGGCGGACTATTGCGTGGATCCCGGAGGCCTGTCCGATAATGGAGCTGATCTGTCCCGCGGGCACACCGGCCGCCTTGAAGAGCGCCATCGAGGCTGGCGCCGATGCGGTCTATTGCGGGTTCAACGACGAAACCAATGCACGCAATTTTCCGGGCCTGAATTTCAGCCGCGATGAGCTGCGCAAGGGCATCGCGCTCGCCCACGGGAGCGGCGCCAGGATACTGGTCGCCATCAACACCTTCCCGCGCGCTGGAAGCGTCGAGCTGTGGCATGGCGCCGTGGATGACGCGGTGAGCGCGGGCGCCGATGCGCTGATCCTCGCYGATATCGGCCTGATGGACTACACGGCGAGGCGCCATCCGAACCAGCGCCTGCATGTCTCGGTGCAGGCGGCAGCCGCAAATCCGGACGCGATCGCATATTACGTCGAAACCTTTGGCGCGCGGCGCGTGGTGCTGCCGCGCGTATTAAGCGTGCCGGAGATCGGCGAGATTACCCGCGCAAGCCCTTGCGAGACCGAGGTCTTCGTGTTCGGCGGGCTTTGCGTCATGGCGGAAGGACGCTGCTCGCTCTCGTCMTATGCCACGGGCAATTCGCCGAACATGCAAGGCGTCTGCTCGCCGCCCAGCCACGTCGCCTACGAACAGGGCCCGCAAGGAACGACGTCGCGGCTGGGCGGGTTTACCATCAACCGGTTCGAACCTACCGAGCCCATCGGCTATCCGACGCTTTGCAAGGGACGCTTCACGACCGAGCACGGCACCGGCTATATCTTTGAGGATCCGGTCAGCCTCGATGCGACGGCGCTGCTTAAGGGTCTGCGCGATGCCGGCGTCACCGCGCTCAAGATCGAGGGGCGGCAGCGCGGGCGCGCCTATGTCGAAAGCGTCGTGCGCCATTTCCGCGCCGCGCTCGAAGCGCTGGAAAGCGGCCGGGAGGCCGAGATCGCCGGCCTCAAACCGTTCACCGAAGGCCAGGCGTCGACGGTCGGGGCCTATCGCAAGACTTGGCGTTAGTGCCGTMCGTCAGCAGTGAGGGAATTCCGATGCAACTCAGCCTCGGCCCGGTGTTGTACAATTGGGCGCCCRACCGCTGGCGCGACTTCTACTTCCGCATCGCAGATGAAGCGCCGGTGGATGTCGTCTCCGTCGGCGAGATCGTCTGCTCGAAGCGGGCGCCGTTCTTCGACGACCACCTTCCGRCCGTGATCGGGCGGCTGCGTCGTGCCGGCAAGCAGGTGCTGCTCGGATCGCTTATTCTGGTGTCGCAGCGTCGTGAGCGCCGCCAGAYCGAGGAGCTCGCCGGAACGGAAGAGGGCCTTGTCGAGGTGAACGATCTGACCTGCCTGAAGGCACTGGGCGGCCGAGCGCATGCGATCGGGCCSTTCGTCAACATCTACAACGAGGCGRCCGCAAGCTTCCATGCTGCCCAGGGCGCGACGCGCATCTGTCTGCCGYCGGAATTGCCACTACCATCTATCGGCACGATCGCGGCGGCACTGCCGGACGTCGCCATCGAGGTGTTTGCATTCGGCCGTGCACCGCTGGCGATCTCCGCGCGCTGCTATCACGCCCGCRTGCAYAAGCTTGCCAAGGACAATTGCCGCTTCGTCTGCGAGAGGGATCCGGACGGCCTTGCACTGAAAACGCTGGAGCAGCAGGATTTCCTGACCGTGAACGGGGTCCAGACGCTGTCTTACACCTGCACGAATCTGCTTGGCGATATCGGCGCGTTGCGCACTGCTGCCGTGAGCTCGCTACGCCTGTCGCCTCAGCACTGCGACATGATTGCGGTCGCGCGGACATTTCGCGACGTTGTGGAGGGCCNCGCGTTGCGCACTGCTGCCGTGAGCTCGCTACGCCTGTCGCCTCAGCACTGCGACATGATTGCGGTCGCGCGGACATTTCGCGACGTTGTGGAGGGCCGGGACGACGCGGAAAGGGGAACCCGGCGCCTGGCCGAACTCTATCCGAACGTTCCCTTCTCCAATGGTTTCCTCCACGGCGCGGCTGGCGTTTCGTATCAGCCGCACTCAGCATCAGAAGCGCGCTTTGTCACCGGGACGTGACCTGAAAGCCTGCACAAAGTTTGCTCTCGTACAATGAGTCGGGTGCTCCGCCGCCCCTATCCTGATGTGTAAGAACTCCATGAGGAGGACCGCCGATGTGGCCGTACCGTGGTGAGGCCTTCCGGGCTCGGGAGGACGTCAGATGATGATGGGCGGCAACGTCTCGGAATAGACCATGAGCTGCTTCGCGGTTGCGACCGCGTGGCTGTTTGCGGCCGAGGCGCTGATGGTTGCTGGTTTTGGGTTTCCGGCCGTCGATATCGCCGCGCCTGATACGCTCGTCCTCGTCCAAATCATCGCCATCGGCTGGCTCAGCCTGTGCGTCTGTGGCGCCCTCACGCAATTCATGCCGGTGCTGGTAGGCAAACCCGTATACAGCGAAGCGGCGACGCTGCCGGTGCTCTGTCTGCTTGTCGCAGGCCGCTGCTGCTCGGCTTCCTGGCGCTCGGCGGCCGGTTGCCGCCGTGGCTCTGGCTGCTTCCGTTCGGGGCGACGTTGCTCGTCTCGGGCTTCGGCCTGCTGGCCCCAGACCTGATCCTTACCATTTGGCGCGCCCGCCCGCTGTCTGGGCCGGCGCGGTTCGTGCTCGCCGGCCTCGCACCCCTTGGCGCCACGGCGGCGCTTGGCACCTCCTTTGCCTGGGGACTGGCGGGGCTCCGGCAGCGCCGCTCGGCGTCCTGCTTGGCGCCAGCATTCCGTTGCACGCGATCGCGGGGCTCGGCGGCTGGCTGACACTGACAACGATGGGCGTAAGCTATCGTCCCTCGCGATGTTCATGCTGTCGCCGGACGTCGATCCACGACGAAGCCGCGCAACCCTCTACGCCAGTGCCGGCACGCTTGGTCTTGCGCTGGCCGGTGGATTGGCTGCCATCGCGGTGCAGGCGCGGCTCGAGGGCGTGCTGTCGCTGGCGGGCGTCTCTTGTGTCGCGACCGTCGCGTTGTACGGCCGCGATGTCGTCGCTCTCTACCGCAACCGCAAGCGGCGCACGCTGGAGCTGAACACGACCATGGCGCTCTATGCGCTGGGCGGTCTCGCCGGCTCGGTCCCGGACTTGCGCCTGCACTGAACGGCTCTTTTGCCGCTAACCTCGACGCGTTCGCCTTCCTGATCACGTTCGGCTGGCTCTCTGGGCTAATGCTCGCAAAACTCTACAAGATCGTCGCATTCCTCACCTGGCTCGAAACCTACGGGCCGGTGACGGGCCGCGTGCCGACCCAGCGAGTGCAGGATCTCGTGGTCGGAGCCCGTGCGGCGCGATACTTTGTCGGCTACTTCGTCTGGGTCTGGGTTGCTACGGTACTCCTGCTCGCGGGCCGAACACAGCCGTATCGCATCGCGCCGCTCGGCATGATGGCGGCCACGATGGGTATCGTGCACGAGCTGCTGCGTGTGCGCCGGCTTGCTGACGTGACGAAGAGTGTGCGGCTGCCGCAGGGCGCAAGGCTGCCGAGGCTGCTGCATTCGTGAAGCCTGTGTCTGGAGAGAATTGATGACCGAATATCTCGAGGTAGACGTGCGACCGATCCTGCGCACGGGCGGAGAACCCTTCCACGATCATGGCAGCGGTCGCGAGCGTACGGCCGGTGCAGGGCACCCGTCTCTACGCGCCATTCAAGCTCGTGCCGTTGTTCGATGTTATGGCGAGCAAGGGCTTTGCGCATTCGGCAAGTGAAATCGGCGGAGGCGACTGGCAGGTTCTGTTCACGCCCCTGACTCGCCAGCAGCTGCGGGGCCGTTCAGCGACAAATGGCCTAGGTCGAAGGTCCGGCTCGACACCAGGGAGCTTGATCCGCCTGAGCCCATGGTCCGGATCTTGGCCGCGGCCGAACAACTTGGCCCCGGCGAAACGCTCACGGCATTGATCGGCCGCGAGCCCGTGTTCCTGTTTCCGCAGCTTGAGAAGCGCGGCTACAACTGGCTTGGCAGGCTTCCTGCCTGATGGGGCGACCTATGGGCTCACAGTGAGGGCGCGGCCATGAACAGCGGTCTCATCGAGCATGTTCGCGAGCCCCTCCGCGTCGTGATCGATCCCGAGCTCGGCGCCCAACATCGTTGATCTCGGCTTCGTCTATGACATCACCATCGACGATGGTGCCGCGCACATCACCATGACCGCGACCACCCCCCGCTGCCCCGCCTCTGGCTCCCTGAGGATGGGGTCGCGCGCAGTGCGGCGGTTCGAGCCGCCCTGGGATCCATCGATGATGACGGACGAAATCAAGTCTCGGCATCGCGCCCGTACATTGATCGCGTTGGAGGGTGGAATGATCAGTCCCGGCGAGAGCGGCGCGGCGCGTATCGGCATCCTGGTCGCGTCCGATCGCGCCAGCCGCGGCGAGTACGAAGACTAGGGTCCGGACTCAATTGATCCACCAAGTGATCGCAGCGGCCAGAAGGATTGCAGACAGGAAGATGTCTGCTCGCTTGTCGTATCTAGTTGCAATCCGGCGGAAGTCCTTGAGGCGGCAGAACATCCGTTCGATGACGTTTCGGCCTTTGTAGGCGATCTTATCGTAGCGATGCGGGTGTTTGCGGGTCGGATTTGGCGGGATCACGGCCTTGATGCGGCGTGCGGCCAGCTCGTCGCGCAAGCTCCTGGCGTCGTAGGCTCGATCGGCCAGCAAACGCGGCGGGTTGCGGACCATGCCGATCAAACCGCGTGCACCGACCAGGTCGTGGGTGTTGCCAGGAGTGATCAGGAAGGCAAGCGGACGGCCGATATCGTCGGTCAGCGCGTGGATTTTGGTGGTCTGCCCGCCGCGCGAGCGGCCGATCGCATTGTTGAAGGCCCCCCTTTTGCGCCGGCCGCGGAGCGATGGGCTTTTATGTAGCTGGAATCTACGGACATCGATCCGTACATGCCCGTCGATCCGGTCAGGGCGTAAAAAATATCCGTCCAAATCCCCTGTCGGCTCCAGCGGTTGAAGCGGTTGTAGACCGTCGTGTAGGGGCCGTAGACTTCTGGGCAATCGCGCCAGCGCGAACCCGATTTCAGCATGTGCATAATGCCGCTGATCACACGTCGATCATCAACCCGATGCGCTCCCTTGCGCCCTCGTGGCAACAACGGCTCAATCCGCCGCCATTCCGCATCGCTGAGCCAGTAGACCTGCTTTGCCATTCAAGCCTCCCTTCCACTGAGAAGCTTGAATCACAGCCGAATTCCGGATGGAATCCCTATTGAGTACAGACCCTAGAGCGGCTAGGCCATTGAGGGTTTTCTGTGCAAGGTCGTCTCCTCGCAATGGAAGCCGCTCCTGCGGATCGTTCCCGACGACATCGAGAGCCTTTCGAAAACCCTGACCGAGATGGTCGATCGCGACGGGTGCGATCTCGTGCTGACGACAGGAGGAACGGAACCCGAGCCGCGCGATCTTACGCCCGAGGCCACGCGCCCTCATCGAGCGGGAGCTGCCCGGGTTCGGCGAACCGATGCGGCAGATGAGCCTGACGCAGGTACCTACAGCCATCTTGTCGCGTCAGCTGGCCGGCGCGCGCGGCAGATGTCTGATTGTCAATCTGCCGGGACGTCCGTCCTCGATCGAGCTCTGCCTGAATGCGGTGTTTCCCGCAAATCCTTATTGTCTGGATCTGATCGGCGCTGGCGCATCGAGGCAAGTCCCACGTTTTGCGCTGTATTTCGTCCGGAGCAGGAACGGACGTACCCTCCTGTGTGAGCCGGGTGGTCGAAAATTTCCGGCCGGACGTAATGGATCGCCTTGGACACGCCACGAGGCGATCCGCGCAATCAATCCGCACCTGATCTACTGCTCGATCTTGGGCTACAGACAGACCGGCCCTGCGGCCGAGCGAGCGGCTTACGCCATGATCGTCCGTGCCGAAAGCGGCTTCGATCGGTCCATGATGCGCTATGCGGCGAGCGCGATCGCCCGGCCGCTGGCGCGATCTTCGTCGCGGACGTGCTTGGCGGCACCTTCGGCTACGCCGCGATCCAGACCGCGCTTGTCCAGCCCGCACGAACGGGAGAGGGGCAGCGGATTGACGTCGCATTGATGCATTGCATGCTGAACCTACTGGTCTTCGAGTTGCAGGAGGCGCAATTCCCGCGCTCTGTACCGCCGGCGGCTCATTGGGCCGGTGGCGCCGTCGACGGCCATATCCTGATTGCGCCGATCGCGCCGCGGAACTCTGCCGCGCTCTGAGAGGTGACGGGGCAGAGCGAACTCGCTGATGATCCCCCGCTTCAGGTCGGTGCCGGCACGCGGCGCTAACTGGACCGCGATGATGCAGCCGTCGAGAATGGACAGAGCGGCATCCCGTCCGCGAATGCATGGACGCTCTCGGGAAGGCTGGCGTGCCCGCCGCCGAATATCGCGATCCCGGCGCGGCCTTCACCGATCCGCATCTTCTGCAGCGCGGCGTGTTCGAGACGATTGCTGGCGGAGCAGGGGAGTTCATGGGCGTAAATGCGCCCTGGAAAATGTCGGGCGCGGCAGCCACTTCGATGCAGCGGGAAATCCCCGCGATTAGTGCTCATCGCAATGAGGTGCTCTCGCGCGTTCTCGGGCTTTCGGTTGGGGGCAATCGCCGACCTCGCCCGGGCAGGAGCATTTGGACTGGCGGCGGACTAAGTCGACGTCCTCTCCAAACGGGGAGGAGACAATTAAACTACTGGATAATTGCTTTCGCATAACATAGCGCTGACGAAGGACTTGGTGTGGATCGTCTTCAGGCCCCTCGACCTGCCCACGATGCCAAAGCGCGTCAGCATCGAACTCAAGGGTAAGAACGGTCATGTTGACCTGACGTTTGCCAACACGAACGCCCACATGTTCCAACCTCCTGTCAAACATCTGATCCAACCGGGCATGACAGTCCATCAGACGGGCGCTGCGGCCGCGATCAGGGTGGCGGCGCCGGAGTTCGCGGTCGCCGACGGAGTTTCAGGCCGGACTTCCTAAAGTGAAGCTCGCGTTCGCGGCTGCAGCCAGGCTGATCGAGTTCTACCGTTTAACCGCCGGCGGACTGCTGCAACATGCGAACACGGCGACTCCCGAGTGAAATAGCCGGTAGGCGCGCCGCTCTCGAGCCAAGGAGGCTTTGGCGTCAGGTTCGATTCAGGAGAGCATCGGCGCCGGCCTGTGCCTGCTTTTCGAGTTCGTCGCGCATTAGGCGATAGACGAGTGGCAGCACCAAGGGGTTAGCGACGCGCCGCTGGAATAGAGCATCTTGAAGTTCCCGGGATCGTTTTCCGCACTCGGCATCGTCGCATCCGCTGGCCCGAACGCTTTCTAGGAATTTCTCGGCTTCGCCCTTTAGGGTCTCATAAGTCGCAGCAGAATCCGACTGCCTGAAGTGCTCGCGGATCGTCCAGAAGATCGCAGGCGAGATCGTGGCGGCGACGGCCGCGAAGTCGATCAGCTTGAGATCCTCCACGACCGACCCGACGATCATGGCGACGAACGTAATGCAGGCGCCGACGATCAGATAGGTACCGTACTTCCTTCGCAGCGCCGCGTCGTACTGCAGGTTCATGCGCTGGCAGACGAGACGGGCCATGGTGTGCCGCGCGGTCGGGGGAATTCCCACATACCAGCCTCGTCGCTCCATCGCCGCGCGGAGGCATCGACGACCTCCGCGTCTTCGCGCTTGCCGGCGACGAACGGGTCCCAAGGCATCTTCAGGACGCCGCAGTCGAATTCCTCGCTGATCTTCGCGGCGACCTTCAGCAGTCGACGTTGCGTCCGGTCGATCCACGTCACGTCCAAGGCGGTCGCGATCAGACCGTAGAGCGCCACGTAGCGCCGGGCCGCCTGATGCGCAAATGCGAGCATGGCACCGGCGACGGGTACGACGACGGTGAGGATGATCTGGAGTATCTGATAGCGGGTGGCATACGAATAGACGCGCTGCCGGGCCTTCAGCAGCCGCTGGAACTCGGGAGCGTCCTGATCGTGCGCGATCTCGTTCATGCTGCGCTCCCGCTCATTCGATGACGACGTAGAACGGCTTGCTCACGCCGACGAGGACATCGTCGCTGCGCCGGACGACGAATGCTTCGGCCATGTGGCTGCCCCGATACATCAACTGCTCCCATCTGCCGCCCCCTTGTTCGATATCTCGAACCCGCCCCGGCCTGCCTTCTTGGACATCGCCTCGGCGGTGTTGGTGATGCGCCAATCGACGGAATATTCCGGCGGCACGGGGGTACCGTCTGCAAGCGAGGCGCGGAAGTACAGGCTGCCTTGACCCTTAAGCAACTGGCCCGCGGCCACCATCCGTCCACCCTGCACGTGGCTGGCGGAGCGCCACTCGGCCGTCACGGCGATTTCCGCCGGATGCGCGACGCTGCGCCAAGGCGGCGCCTGGATGTGGGGCGGTCGCGCGAAGCCGGCCGGAAGGATCGACAATCCGTAGTCGCGGACCATGTCAACTATTCCCCCGAGATGGGCCGCGGTCGAGTCCAGGAAGCGGCCGACGAGGGAGGTGCCCGCGCTTTCGCTCATCCCGTCCGCTGCGGCCTTCACCACATCTGCCTTGGCGAACTCCGGTCCGAACACCTTTTGCCACGCCTTGATGGATTCCTGGCGCCCTTCCATCGCGTGAGCCTCGTCGATCCATTTCCGGTAGCGCGCGATGACCGTGCGGAAGTTCGAATATTGCTCGTCGGTGCCGAAGAGCGGCGAAAAATCCTCGCTCTGGAGTTTCGGGTTCGTCACTGTCGGCCTCGTCGGGTACATCCGGAGTCGATTATCGAGACGGCCCATCAGCGTCTTGAGGGTGGTCGGCACGTCGGCGAACTCGTCGGTGCCTTTTTCAAACCACTGGATCTCGTTACCGAGCAGGGTCGTGAGGAGGACGGACGGGCAGGTGAAGGTCTCCTTGATGTCGCGCAGATACTTCACGAGGCGCGTCACCTTGCGGAAGGAATTGTTCCCCGAATACGCGTTCCTCTCCTTCATCCACTCGGTGTATTCGACCGGCGACGTAAGTTCGAAGCTTCCCTTGCGGTTGCAGACCTCCAGACTGCCTTCCCACAGCCGGCTGACGACGCAGGGAGCGAGGTCTACCCTGCGGTCCCCGGCGTAGGTGATCGTGATGCAGTAGTCCCACGTCTTCGTCTTGTCTTCGTAGGTCTTGCTGTCAGAGAAGACGCGGCCGAGGCTCTCCACGTAGTCGGCCGCGGTCCACCCATCGACCGGATCCACCATGACGAGCAGGTCGGCGTCGAACTCGCCGCCGTCGACGGGACGGATGATCGTCTGGTGCGCCCAAGATCCCTGCTCGACGAAGCTGCGGACCTTCGGCTTCCAGTCGGAATCACGGACGAACGACCTGAGCGCCGGGATGCTGGCTTCCAGGAGATCGATCCTGGTCTTGTTGAGGTTGACCGTATCCTTCAGGGATTCGTCAACTAGCGAGACCAGCTTCATGTCGCGTCCGCCTTGGTCGGATAGTACCGCTTGAAGTCGTCGTGTCCGGCCAGCGCGTCCGGTCGATACGGAGCCGATCCTGCCGAGCACTGCACGACCGACGGAAGCTCGAACCGCCGGCCGACCGTCGAGTGGACCTTGGAAGCGTTGCCGATGTCGCGAATCTTGACCTCCCAGTTCTGACGGCCGAGCAGATGGCGCAGCCACCTCCAGTTAGGCAACGAGCCGGCCATGGCGTCGATGGTGTCGCGCATGCCGGCGATTTCGCAGTGCTGCACGCCGCCGGCGTCTGGGCGGATATTCAGCGCCTGGCCGACGTCACCGGACCCTTCCATCTTGATTCCGTCGACGTAGATGGGGCCGGTGATCAGGCCGTCGGGGACCGAGATCGCTTCCCGGCACATCCATTCCAGCGCGACATCGGAAAGCAGGGACTCGGGCTCCGGATAGGAGCCGCCGACGTCGGAATGATTGCCGGCGAAAAGCCACTGGCGCAGCCGTTCGTGCCCGGGGAAGACAGGGGGGCCCTCGTTGCCGCCGCCCCAGCCGACGCGGTCGAAGTCCTTCCACCGCTCGTCGATCGCGTTGGCGGAGCGCGCGAACGCGACGTGTCGGCTGAGGAGCCGGTCGAAGTTGGCTCCCTTCCACTCTGCCTTGTGCGAGCGGGATTCTCCGGGGGTGGGGTAGTCGACGATCGTCTTGGTCGTGGACTTGTTCTGCCAGTACCAGAACGCGCCGAGCGCGCCAGCGACGATGACGATCTGCGCGAGAAAGCCGCAGAGCATGAAGCCGGCGCCCAGCCACGAACACAGCAGCGCGATCCCGACGGCCGGCCGGAATCCGCCGACGAACGCCGCGGCGGCGACGCCGGCGGCCAGCCCCGCCTGGATGACGAAGTAGCGCAGGCCGCTCGCGCCGAGGGCCGCCACGGTGTCGAAGACCCCGATGAAGTAGGGTGCGACGTTGGAGTCACTGCCGTCTCCGGAGCCGTATTTGATCTGGAAGCGCCGCGCCAGTTCGAGGCGCTCGGCTTCGTAGTGCTCGCGCGGATGGCCGGCGCCGTGCTCTAGCACGGTGTCGACCGCCTCCCTGGCGATGTCCTTGACCTGCTTGCGGTAGCGCATCAACGGTCCGTCCGGGCCCTTGGTCGGCACGCCGCAGAGCATCAGGAGGTTGGCCAGACTGCGGACCGTGTAGGCGCCGCGGCTGAAGCCGAACAACATGATCCGGTCGCCGGGTTCGTAGTGGTTCACGATGAATTCGTAGCAGTCGGCAATGTTGCGCCGTCAGTGCCGTGGTGCCGCTGTCGGTGCCGAGGCCCGCGTCGTAAAACACGACCTGCCGCGACGGATCGATGCCGGTCTCGGCGTGATCGCGCGAGATGCGGTACATCTTGTAGATGTTGCTGATCCGCTGCTCTGGACGGGCACCACCGTCCTGGCCGATGCCGTCGGAGAAGACGACGATGTTCTTGGGCATTGCCATACACTCCGGTGAGCGCACGGTCTTGGTTCCGCGACGCTTTCTGGTACGATTGACCGGCCGGTCGACCTCGTTTCGGCGCCGTCACGCTAGGTATGCCGCCGGGGTCGGTCGTTTCGGACTCTCCGGCGAAATTTTCGTCCGACTGTCCGAAAAGGCGATCCAGACCGGCATACAGGGGCAGTAGCCGCTAAAACCTATGAGCGACACGGAAGCCGTGAGCGGTACCCGACCGCAGGATCCAGAGCATCTCGCTGCCGAGGAGGTGCTGAAGGCGCTCGAGGTTTTTTCCGCCGAGGACAAGTTGCGTCTCAAGCTGATCGAGCGACGGCGCCGCTCCGGCACCGATTTCGGTGAGGGCGAACTCTACCACGAAGCCCTCTGCCTCACCCTGATCGGCAGGCGGAAGTGCCCGATCGACGTTCCCCTGATCGCCTTCCTCGCGAAGACGATGCAGAACCTAGCCTACCACCGTCGTGCGAAGCTGAAGCGCGAGCGGAAGAACGCGAAATCGAACGCGGAGGACATCCAGGATCTGCAGGTCCTCACCGACCAGCACAATCCGGAACTGTCGCTCATCGAACAGGAAGATACCGACACCGTGACCGCGATCTACGGATGCCTCGACGGAGACGAGGAAGCGCAGTTCGTCGTCATGGCGCTCGCGGACGGAAAACGAGGAAAGGAATTGAGGGATGAGATCGGCATCGATCAGGCGGCGTACGACTACGCCATGCGACGGATCAAGAAGGCCGTGAAGAAGAGGTTCCCAGAAGGGCTTTCGTCATGACCAGGAAGAATCGCGGACGCAACGAACTGCAGCGCATTTCCGACGCCTTCGACGAGGACATCCTGAACGCCTCGCCGGCGCAACTGCGGGAGCTCTTGGCCGAAGAAGGCCTGGACCAGACCAAGATCGTCGCGGAAATGGACGCCATACTTGAGCAGGCGAAGCGTTCCTTTGGAAGGGCCAAGCTCGATCAGGCCAAGACCGCGATAGCCGCCCGCGGGTCGGAGCCCTCGAACGTTTCCGCGATCGATAGGGAGTGTGTCCGAGGCAAGCTCGGAGCTATACGTTCCGGCGCCGGCGAAAACATGGAAGGCATGATGACGGCGGCCCGCCAAGGAAAGAAGCTCTCGGCGCGCGACGAAGAGGGCGCCCTAGACGACCTGGCCCAACTGGAAGCGCTAGAGAACGAAGGCGACCCGGGGGAATGACCGCAATCACTCCCGCGGAACGCATCTTGATCGATCTCGGCATATCGCAACCGAAGGATATCGATCTGGACGCCATCGCGTGGACCAGAGGCGCGGTCGTCAACTATCGTCCGATGGACGGATGCGAAGCGAGGATCATCGGCACGAAGCGCAAGGCCGTGATCTCGGTGAACAGCCTCAGCATGCCCGAGCGGAGGCGGTTTTCCCTGGCCCACGAACTGGGCCACTGGCATCACCATCGCGGCCGCATTCTCTTCTGCGGCAAGGACGAAGTATGCAACTTTCGCGACGACGCCCTCAACCCCGAGCGCCAAGCCGACGACTTCGCCTCCGATCTCATCCTGCCGGACTTCATGGTCACTCCGAGCGTGCGCAAGATGAAGCGACCCACATTGTCGGCCATTCGCGAACTCGCCGACGAGTTTCGCGTCAGCGACACGGCGACGGCCGTCAAGATCGCGTGCCTGAATCGGTTCCCCATAATCGTGATCTGTCACGGCAAGACGCGTCGGCGCTGGTTCAGGCGCTCGAAAATGATTCAGAACTGGTGGTTTTCGTCGGATACGCTCGACCGCGAAAGCTATGCCGGACACATGCTGTTCAACGGCGAGGCCGAGCAGAACTTTCCCAGGAAAACGCCCGCGGAAGCCTGGTTCAGCTTCAAAGGCTGCGACCGTTCGGAGGTCGAGGAGCAGTCATTCCTGCTGCCGAACGACGAGATCCTGACGATCCTCAAGTTACCCGATGAAGCAGTCGCTTAGACCGCGTCCGTGTCACCACACAGCATCGGCCGCTTGAGTTTGCTAGATCCTCGCCGAAAACTTCGTGAAAGCGGTCAGCGTCTGCATCGTCGGCGAAATGTCGCGCTGATAGATCTCGGCTTTTAGGAACGCGATCTCGTCATCGAGCGCGGTCTCGCAGACGTCGACGTACCAGCTCTTCGGACGACCGTCCGCGCCGTCGGACCAGCGGTAGCCAAGGCGCTTCAGCGAATCCTTCAATTCAAACGGCGACTGCTCGGCCCAAAGCCGGACCGTCTTCTTCCGTGCCGTCTCAAGCAGGAGTGCCAGCGCCGGCGCGCCCGTGGTCGGAAGCTCGAAGGCGAGCACTTCGAGCAGCGCGTGGCAGTCATCGACGGTGCGGTGCGCGTGGTGGAAGTAGCCGGCACCGTTCAGCAGGTAACCCAACTGCGCGCCGGCGAATCCGTGCTTGCGCCCAGTCGATCTCGCTCATGCTGCAGGCCCAGGCCTTGTGCTCGAACACTGGCCTGTAGCGCTCGGCGAACTTCCTGTCGAACGCACTGTTGTGCGCAATGACGATGACCGCATCGTCCGCGAAGGCCGTGATGGCCGAGTCGTCGAATCTTTGGCCGGCCACCATCGCGTCGGTAATGCCGGTTAGTGCCGTCACTTCCGCCGAGATGGGAGCGCTAGGCTCGTTGAACGCGGAGAGCGTGTCTCGCAACCCGACGATCCGCCCGTCCGTCGTGTAGTCGAACTTGACCATCCCGAGCTCGATGATCTCGTCCTTGGTGTGATCGAGACCGGTCGTCTCGGTGTCGAGCAGAACGCAGGTCCTGACCTCCTGTCCCATGCTGGGGACCTATCTCGGGCGCGCAGCCAGACGCCGCAGGATCCGGTAGTCCGGCGACCGGGCCAGCGCGTCGGCTATCGCCGCCAGATCTGCTGTACCCTGAAACATCTCGGTTCGGAGGGGTTGCGGCAGTGCGTTCATCCGCCACTACAATACCCGGCGCGCCCGCGATGAGATACTGCAAAAACAGGCGATCCAAGTGCTTTTCGGGAACGTTCAGCCCGCTGCGGGCAATATCCGGCGGTCACCCGGATCATCCGCGGACGGCTTAAGAGTGTGTCTCCTACATTCAAGCGCTCAGGAAAAGCCCAGAGGGCGCGCGCCTTGTGGCTCCGGATCTTCCTCCGGCTCGTCCTCGACGTCGCTCTTCAGATTCCGCAACATGTCCCGACAATTGACGGCGACGCAGTCCGATATCTGCTGATAGACCGGCGACTTCTTGAGCGCGTTCAATTCATCGACGACGGACGGCAGCGCATCCAGCACCGCCTGGGAAAGCTCCCCGACGCGGCGCCTCACCTGAGCGCCGGAGATCTGGTTCTCCTCCGCCATGCGGTCCCAGTGGCGCGCATGGATGTAGCGACCGCGGTTCTTGCCGGCGATCTTCATGGCTAAATTCCGGGTCACGTCCGGATAGATGTCGCCGTTCATCACGTCGTAGAGCGGCGCCATGGTAACGGCGCCGCCGGGTAGCAGCAGCAGCGAATAGTTCTTCGAGTGCGCGTCGACGTTTCCGCAGAGGATGTTGAAGACGAAGAAGTCGAGGAAGCGCGCGGCGTTGGCCGCGCCGTTGTCCGTTTTCCGGATGACGTCGAAGCAGTCCTTCATGCTCGGCCCGCGCAGCCTCGTCGCCGGGTTGGCTTCGTATTTCGTGGATGGAATGTGGCCGGTCGCCTGGCAGAAATCCTCCTGATGCAGCCTGCGTAGGCTGCGTCCCTCAGGAACGCGGTCGTAGCGCCTCACCAGCAGATAGTCGAGGTCCTCGGCCTTGCCGATCGTGCACTCGGCGACGGGTAGCTTCACCTTCGCCGCCAGGCGAAGACAGAAGGCCTCGTTCTCGACCGCGCTGTGGAAGTGCTTGTTGGCCGGTTTGAGGATGTGCGTCGTCGGCGCGCCGTCGAGCGCGAGGCCGATGCCTCCGTCCGGATACCGGGCGACGGGAAGCTTGTCCTGCGCGCCGGCGAGCGACATGTGGATGCCTTCCTCGCCGACCAGAAGCGGCTTCTCGGGAAGGCGGCGGATGGCCGCGGCCAGCTCGGCTTCGGAAAGCCGCCTGTAGCGTGGCGTCCGCTTCGGCCGCTGGTCGGCGGGCCGCAAGACTTCGAGCGCACCGGGGAGATCCTCTCCCAACTCCTCAAGAAGCGCGAACACGTTGGCTTCCGGAATCTTGAGGATGGTACCGACCGTCTTCAGCGTCCGACCTTCGGGCAACAGGTTCAAGAACCATCGGTACACCACGTCCGGTTCGTGGACGGGCTTCGCAAGCGGCATCCGGGTCGAGACGGCGAACGCGTTCGGATCCTTCGTCCACGCCTCGTCGTAGACGAACTCGATGTCTTGGATCTCCTCCGAGCGCCGGCGCAGCAGCCCGACGAGCAGACCGCCGTACCGGACTTCGAGGGTCTCTCCGGCCTCGCCCGGCTTCGGTTTGCTCGTCATGGTGTCGGGGAGAAGTTGTCGGGATCGAATGCTTCGGATTCCTCGGCCGCCGGCGGTGGCGTCGGCACGGGACTCATCTCCGGCGTCAGTCGGATGCCGAGCGCCTGCAGCAGGCGGAGGACGAGGCCGATCTGGCTGGTGTCCTTGCCGTTTTCGATATCGACGATAAAGCGGACGCCTACGTTGGCCGCCAAGGCAACGTCCTGCTGCCGGAGCCCCAAGGAGGCGCGCCGGTTCCGGATCAGTTCGCCGAGTTCTGCGGTGGATGTTATTGCCATGCCAATTTTCCCGAGCGGGAATATAGATTGGGTAATCGGAAAATGACAAGCTTAATTTCCCGAGCGGGAATTTTTGCGGTTTTTTGAAGGAACCAGGACGCGAAATTTCCCGAGCGGGAATTTCTGACAGTGCTGGGAGGCAAGTTACCGCAGAATTTACCGGTCGGTAAATCGGCAATTTCAAGGAGCACGCCTCGCCGTGGCTCCTAGGCAGAATAACGATCGAGTGCTAGGAGCGGAGAGCCGCAGCGACCCCTGACCGCTTAGGCTCAGTGAACGCGCCCCTGCAGTTGTTTAATGATCTCCCGCAGATCGTCCGCGTATTCCTCGACCATCCGAAGCATCTCGTCCGGACTCGGCAGCGCCGGTTTCGGTGGCCTCCTGCTAGGCAGCCTCTCGTTAGGTGATTTCATCCTCAGGATCGACCGGCGGCCCGCCGGGACGATTGACCTGGATCAAAGATCCCGCGCCCTCGCTCGCCATAACGCTATTATGAGACCAGCCACCGTGCCTCCTTCGCGATTGCGTCAGCAGCGTTAAGGCCAACCTCACCAAACCGTCAGCTAGTATGGTGGGCGGTCGCGGCCTTTACGAGTCGTTCGACACTCTGTCCTAGCTTGTTGATCGGCTAGGGGTTTTTGGATGGACCTACTCTCGCGAACGCGTGACGCCTTCTGAGGGCGCGTACGAGCGCAGCCACGCGGCTGCGGTCGAGCGTATCGGTCTCGAACACAAGAAATACGCGGGCACCACCACGCACGCCCTTCGTCATGGAAGGTTTTGGAGCCGCGCCTGAACGCGATGCCGCCCAGTCGCTGGTCCGAGATCCTTGCCGAGCTGGCGGGGCCCGGGAGGGTTCTCCAGCCCGAGCAGAACGCCGCTGCGGTCCAGATCATGTCCCGCCCGCTGGCGTGCCTGGTCGGCGGTGCGGGCACCGGTAAGACGTTCACCTGCAAGCTGATCTGCGACCTGTGGACCCGCTTCGGCGGGGACGTGCTCCTGTGCGCCCTCGCCGGCAAGGCGGCGCTGCGGCTGTCCCGTTCGACCGGCCGGCTGGCAAAAACCCTGTCCAGGACCTTGGCTAAGCTCGCCGAGCGCGACGACCTCGAAGCCACTCTCGTCGATGAAAACGCGTCTGAGGACGAAAAGCAGAAGGCCAAGCTGAAGCTGGGCGGCCTCAGCCGGATCGCCGACAGCACGCTGGTCGTGGTCGACGAGGCCTCCAGGTCGATCTCCCGACGTTCGAACGCCTGGTCAAACGGCTCCGCCCCGGCTGCCGGCTGCTCCTGGTCGGCGACGAGGCCCAATTGCCGCCGACCGGCTTTGGCTTGGTTTTTCACAAGCTCGTCGGCGATCCCTCGGTCACCTCCCGCCTGATGCAGGTCAAGCGGGCGCCACCGGCATTCCCGCGGCGGCCTCCGCGATCCGGACGGGCGGGATGCCATACTTCTCGCCCTTCGATGGCCCTATCCACGGGATATCGTTCGTCGACCCCTCTTCGGAAAGCCTGGCTGGCGCCCTCGACGACGTCATCGGCCGCTTGGGTGGTCCTGCCGACGTTCTCGTCGTGACCGCCATCATCGGCGGTGCGGCCGGCGTGGAAGCCGTGAACGAGCGCCAGCACACCCCGCCACATCGCCACTGATCGCGAGGAGTTTCGCGGCTTCTTCGGTCGACGCTTCTCGGTCGGCGAGCCAGTGATCTTCGGCCGCAACGACTACCGTGCCGGCATGTTCAACGGACTGCTTGGGCATCTACGCACGCATTCATCGACGACGACGAGCGCGATGCGCGACTGACGTTTCCGAACGCGGATATCAAGATCGAGCGACGGAACGGGATTCCGGCGCCTTCGTCTTATTGGGAAGCGGTCGATCTGCGCAACAGCCTGGGCGGAAACGACATCTCGACCTTCGGCCGTTCGCTCTAGACCCGCTTCTTGGACGCTACCTCTCAACGAACCGGTCCGTGGCGTAGAGCGTGCTACCGGTCTCGTCCCGAGCCGTGAACACGACGTCCTTCTGCTCGGCGTCCGCCGCCGTCAAGGTGACGCGCAAGGACTCCGAGGCGTCGGCGGCGACCTTGATGGGAGCGACACCATCACTGCCCACGATGGAGAGCCTTGCGTCGATGCCGCCGACGGAGAGCGTGTAGCGATGAGGGCTCGCCGACTTGTTGAGCAGCTTCACGGTGTAGGCATTGCGCAACGACCCGTCCGATAGCCGGACAGCTACGGGATCGCGATCGTGCTGGACCGACAATGTCGCGGTGGTCCTCATCGCGAATGCGACCCCGATGGTTCCGGCCAACGCAAGGCAGGCCGCCGTCAAGCCGACTGTCTTGGGCCGCAGCAGACGGTTGCGAAGGGACTCCTTGCTGCGGCCCCGCTCGATGTTCGCCCAGCTTTCGTAATCGATCAGGCCTCTCGGGCGCCTGAGCTTCGCCATCACGCCGTCGCAGGCATCGACGCATAGGCCGCAATTGATGCATGCGAAGTTCGGCCCCTCCCGGATGTCGATCCCGATCGGGCAGACCGCCACGCACTGGCCGCAGTCCACGCAATCTCCTGCCGCCTCACCCCGCAGGCGCAACTCGGCGGCCTTCTTCGCGGAGGTCCGCTGCTCGCCGCGATAGTCGCGATAGTTGACGGTGTAGGCCTCCGGATCCCAGATCGCACCCTGCAGGCGCGGCCAAGGACACATGAAGGTGCAGACCTGCTCGCGCGCGAAACCCGCNCGATAGTTGACGGTGTAGGCCTCCGGATCCCAGATCGCACCCTGCAGGCGCGGCCAAGGACACATGAAGGTGCAGACCTGCTCGCGCGCGAAACCCGCAAGCCCGTACGTCGTGCCCGTGAACACCGCGATCCAGGTAAGGGCGTTGGCGGAAAAGTTGCCGGCAGCCAAGTCGCGCAGCAGGTCCGGCGCGTCGGTGAAGTAGAANCGTCGTGCCCGTGAACACCGCGATCCAGGTAAGGGCGTTGGCGGAAAAGTTGCCGGCAGCCAAGTCGCGCAGCAGGTCCGGCGCGTCGGTGAAGTAGAAGATCAGCGTGCCGCCCGTCGCCAGCGAGATCAGAAGCCACGTCGCGTGCTTTGCGACGATCCGGACGGCTCGTTTCGGCGTGAGCGGCACTCCGATATTCTTCAGGCGCTGGCGCCGATCGCCTTCGGTCAGGCGCTCGACGAGCAGGAACAGATCGGTCCAGACCGTTTGGGGGCAAGCGAAGCCACACCAGAGGCGGCCCGCCAGTGCATTCGTGAGGATCAGGATGGTCGAAGCGAGCACCAACAGGCCCGTGACGAGATAGAGATCCTGAGGCCATATCTCGACGAAGAACGCGTAGAGGCGCCCGTTGGCGAAGTCGAGCAGCACCGCCTGGTCGGGCGCGTTCGGCCCCCGATCCCAGCGGATGAACGGCGTGACGTAGTAGATCGACAGCGTCAGCAGCAGGATGCCCCATTTGATCCGGCGGATCGGCCCCTGGACGGCCTGCGGCACCACGGGCAAACCGGCCGCCGCCGCAGCCTTCGCGCGCGCCTTCGCATGATCGATCTCGAGAGTGACCGCCATACCGTCAGTTCACCGCGGCGAAGCCCAGCGAGGCTCGAACGGCCGGTTCGATGCGGTCGGGCGTCCAGGGGGCTCGAATGTCATCGTCACGTCGACGGAAACGGCCCGTGAAACCTCGGACGCCGCCACCTGCGCCCCTCCCTTCGGGAACGAGGTCGCGGGACATCCCGGCGTCGTCGCCGTCATTGTGATGCGGACTGCGCCTCCGACAACGTCGATGTCGTAGACAAAACCGAGATGGACGATGTTCCTCCCAGTTCGGGATTGATCACGACGCGCAGCGCGTTGCGAACGCGTGCGATGGACTGATCCGTCATGACGGCGCCCTCACTGTCAACTCGTAAGTGGTCCCGTCGTGGCGAAAGCCGCGCTTTTCGAGCTGCGAGAACAGGAAGACGGGCTCCCTCGGGAGGGGCGAGGTCGCGGTTGTCGAGCTCCACGACAGGCTCGGGCCAGGTGGCGAAGTGCGGGTTCTCTCCGGCGCGAGATCCGGTGTCCGCCTTTGCTCCGACAGGTGTGAACAGCACTTCCCAATCCTCTCCGTCGAGGACGCGGTCGGAGTGGGCAAACCCTTCTCGGACATGACGGCGAAGAGGGGGACCGGCTTGAACGGCGCATAGAGGCGAAGCCCCTGTCCCACTTCCAAACCCTCGAGCGCGGCCATGATGAGCGAGAACGGCTCSCCGCCGCGCAGGATCGGGCGGACATCGAGATCCAGGTACTGGGTCATGGCGATCTCCTTCTCAGGTGGTGGCCGACAGCAGATGAAGCGTGACGTTCCGTCGCATCTCGGGAACTCAGGAGTTCAGTTCGGCGAATGGGCCGGCGACTGGCGCTCGCGTGGGCACTGCGCCTAGAACGTCTTCGCGCCCTCCGATTGACGCGAGCCACGGTATCCCGATGTTGAGGGAAGGTCGTTGCGCCATCGCAAAGAATCGGCGGACCCCGAGGGAGCGGGCCTCGCGCCCGGAGCAAGGCCGCTTCAGCGCCGATCGATCAGCGAAACGATCGAAGGCCGTCTAAGCTGGAGAATAGGATTTCGAGTGAGGTCGTCGCCTCAGAAAGAGGTCGTTTTTGTTTGCCGGTCAACTATTAATATTTCCAAACAGTAGAGGCACTTGGGTTAGGCAAGTGTTCATGGAGAGGGTCAAATGGGCATTGCAGAGGGCGCCGACCGTAAAGGCTGAAGTCGTTAGCGATCCTCCATCATGAGCGGGCATCCGGTCGTTCGCGGTACCCGCGTGCATGCCGAAACCATTCTCGCGTATCTCCGCGGTGGCCACACCGCCCAAGAGATTTTCGAGGATTATTCTAGTCTACCTGTAGACGGCATCGACGCAGTCGTTCGCTGGGCCGAGGCGACATATGGTGCGGACTGGAAGTCCAGCCCGTCGCCGGCAGTGCGTTGAAGGATCGTTTCCTCATCGATGAGTTGTCTGACCTCCGGCATGGTCGCGGCGGCCAAGACCCGGGGCTCTTTCACGCCGATCATGTCACTCATATCGCAAAGAAGGGCTGGCAGGACTGGAATCTTGTCCCGTTCGCCTTGGAGAACGACTACATCATCGTAACCAACAACCGCCGAGCCCGGCGATGGCGTGCAGCGGGATGCCACGCGCGAGCACCGCTTCGCCGTTTTGCCTGGCCCATCCGGCAAGCGCCAGCGCCAATACTGCGCCGAACGCCACCGTCGCGCATAGAGACGCGAGGCCGATCAGGAGGAACGTGCCGGGCCTGTCGGGCGCGGCCAAGCCGTCAAACCGAGATCGACCACGACCAGGCCGAAGCTGGCGACCAGCAGCACGGCCCCGAACAGCAGAACCCATGGTGCGGAAGGCAGACGGCCTCCAATGCCATAAACCCCGCAATCAGCGAGGCCACCCGCCGTCAACAAGCCGAGAGCCGGCAAAACCCATCGTTCGCGGAACACTGGCCTCGCGACGAGGACGGGACGCACTGGAACTACATTGGAGTAGGTGGGATGGTAGCACTCTCGCTGCAGCAATCTATTCACCGCAAGCCGCAGGTGATCGTCGATGCCTTCTTGGCGCTAGAGCGTACAGCGAAGCGCCTGCCATTCGACTTGTACGAAACTATTGGCACCTGGTCCCTCGGTACACGCTTGAGAGACGTCTCGGAGGGTGGAGCCGTGCTATCGATCTTAACTGCGACCGCGTCCATCGCTGCACCGGAGGTCGGACAGATGCAGCATCCGAGTACGTACCGGTCTTTCTTCAAAATTCCGCCCATAAGGCGAGCGCCCACAGATTACGCCTTAGCTGGTCCGAATGATCTGTGATCCTGTTAAGAAGTCCTAAAGCATCAATTCTAACTTGTTGTTTCCCCGAGTTCATTAGGATGTTTATGGGGGAAGCCATGAACCACGAACTCATGTTCGCGGCATTGAACGCCACGAACGAAGCCATTCTACGTTCGACGAGTAGCTCCGAACTTTACCAGCGAGTTTGTGATACCGCCGTCCACGGTGGCCACATCCGAATTACAGCTGTCCTTATCCCAAATGATGCCGGATCGCTAGACGTCGTCGCTGCAACGAGCGAGACGGGATTCATCCCGCAGATTAGCATTTCCGTCGATGAGGCTTCGGTCCACGGCCACGGACTTGCGGGACGGGCCTATCGATCCGGGCGTCCTGCCCTCAGCAATGACGTGGTTCAGGACGACACGTTGAAGCCGTGGCGAGAGCATTCGATTGCCTGCGGCGTCGGTTCGACCGTGGCGGTCCCGATTATCCAGCGCGCGCGAAGCATCGGCGTCTTTCTATTCTGCTTTGCAGCACCCGACTCTATCACTAGCGAAATAAGTGCGCTCCTCGAACGTGTGGTCGAGAATGTCGCATTCGCTCTGGAGAGGTTCGAGGGGGTCGAACGGCAAAACAGGGCGGAGCTCGCGCAGCGCGAGGCCGAGAACAAAGAAGCTGCGTTGCACCGTATGTACATCGCGCTTTGCAAGACAAACGAAGCCATGATGCGCGCCGGCTCACGTGAAGAGCTCTACGATCTTGTTTGCGAGGCAGCGGTTCTGGGCGGGCATTTTACCTCGACGACAATTGCCTTGACCCAACCCGACGATCACTTCTTGAAGATTGTATCCACCAAAGGACAAAACGCCGATCGGGTTCGCAGCACGGCGTTTTCGGTCTTGGCAGGCCATCCTCAGGGAAAGGGGCTAACCGGCACCTCGCTTCGCTCGAAACTACCCTGCATCAAGAATGACTTCTTGCGCGATGCAGGAACAAGCCACTGGCACGAGCTTGCAGAAAAAGGGGGGACACGCGCTGGTGCAAGTTTTCCTCTCTTCAGGGATGGCGACGCCATCGGAGTCCTGCTCTTCCTCGCCAGCAAGGAAGGCATCTTCACTTGCGAAATCGTTGAACTACTGGCCAGGTTGGCGGAAAACGTTTCCTTCGCCCTCCACAATTTCGACCGGGCAGACGCAAACAAGATCGCCGAAGAGCGCATCCGCTTCCTGGCGACCCACGATGCTTTGACGAGCATTCCGAACCGCTCGATGTTCAACACGATGATCTCTGAAGCGCATCAGCGCGCGAGTAGGGCACCGGGTCGCCGGTTCGCGGTTCTTTTCGTAGACCTTGATCGGTTCAAGATGGTCAACGACTCGCTCGGTCACACTGCCGGAGATCAATTGCTCATCGAAGCATCAAAGCGTATGCGCGCAAATATCCGGGCGGAGGACGTGTTGGCCAGGTTGGGGGGCGACGAGTTCGTGGTTTTGGTTGACCAGTTGGCCGGCAAAGATCAGGTCACCGCGATTGCCCAACATCTTCTGGAAGCATTCGAGTCACCTTTCCTCCTGTGCAGACACGAATGCCGCATCAGCTGTAGCATCGGAATCGCCATTTTCCCGGATGATGCGTCCGATCCCGAGGAGCTCGTCAAGCAGGCGGACACCGCAATGTATGCGGCCAAGGCAGGTGGAAAGAATGCATACCGCTTCTTTTCGATTGAACTGCAGTCACAATCGCTGAAGCACCTTGTTCTCGAAGCTGACCTGCGCCGAGCGATTGAACGCGACGAGCTGTTTCTGCATTATCAGCCGAAGGTAAATTCCGCGCGTCGCATTGTCGGTGTTGAGGCGCTTCTGCGCTGGCAGCATCCGCAGAAGGGCATCATCGCCCCCGCAGCGTTCATACCGATGGCGGAGGAGAGCGGCCTGATCATTCCGATAGGCAGGTGGGTACTGGAAACAGCTTGCCGGCAGAGTATTGTGTGGCAGTCTCTGGGATTGCCGGCAATCCCTGTGGCCGTCAATCTCTCGCCGAAGCAGTTCACTGATCATGAGCTGCTGGAATTTCTCGATCGGGTCTTGCGCGAGACAGGCTTAGCTCCCGAGCTCCTGCAACTCGAGGTGACCGAGAGTATGGTGATGCAGGACGTCACGCATGCGACTGGCCTCATGCAGGCCATCAATCGTCGCGGTGTTCGTCTGGCAATTGACGACTTCGGCACGGGCTATTCGTCTCTCTCCTTAGTGAAAAGTTTCCCGATTGACACGATAAAGATCGACCGTTGCTTCGTTGGCGGAATCGGTGAAAGCGCTCAAGATCGCGCTATTTCCGCAGCCATCATTACGCTCGGACAGGCACTCGGTCTGACCGTAGTTGCCGAGGGCGTCGAGACCGCCGAACAAGACGCCATTCTAAAGGATTTCAACTGTCATGAATTTCAAGGCTTCCTGTTCGGTCGCCCGGTTTCGGCCGATGAAATTTCGCGGTTGCTAGGTGGCAGCGATAGCCAGCGGGTCCCATCTCCCTCCCTCGTCTGGGCAGACGAAAGGGAAGAACGCGTTACGCCTGCCCTTCCGGCGTTTGATGATATCACCTAGTGCATGTCACGCTCAGTAAGGCCGTCCGTAAGCGGTGCGATGAGGATGAGGGCATGCGATCAAGCTGTCGATCAATAGTGAAGAGAGTGGGACTGATTGCGCGAATCCGCCGTAGAACAAGGGGTCCCAAATAGCACGGTCGGGATTGTGACCGCCGCCTTGTACCCGTTCTGCGATTCGGGGAGTCAACCTTGGGACTTCGGGGCGGTCGGAGACGTCTCGAACGGGCTGGGGCGGCGCCGATGTGGGCGGGCGGGGTCCCGCCCGCAAAACAGCGCTTCTTAAGCTTCGCCGTTCATAGTTCCTGTGATCGCAGGATCAATCGATGATAGGATCACGGGATCGCAGGACGGGCTCAAGGGGCCTTGGACGAGGAGCGGACGGGGTGGCGACACGGGAGAGCCTTCTCGGAACGGGGATAGCTTGGCCGAGTTGGCCGACCTCGTCCGAGTCATGAACAGCTACTACTCGAATCTGCTCGAGGGTCACAACACCAGACCTCGCGATATCGAACGCGCGCTTGCCGGACAGAAGATCGAACAGGACAAGCGGCCGCTCGCCCTGGAGGCCAAGGCCCACGTCGATGTTCAGCGAGCGATCGACATCGCGCACCGAACCGGCAAGCTGCCCGTGCCGGTGTCCGCGAAGTTCATCTCCTGGGTGCACAAGTGCTTCTACGGCGAAATGCCGGAGGATTCCGGTTCGTCGAAGAGAAGGACGGCGCCAGGATTCCGACCGTTCCGGGAAAGTTTCGCTCCGACCCGCATGAGGACGTCAACGTCGGTTGGCACCGGCCGCCGTCTTCGGCTGTCGTGCAAAGTTTCATGGACTATTTCGAGAAGCTTTTTCGCCAGCCGAGGCGCGCGCCGGCTCCCGCATCATAGCGATCCCCACTGCACATCACCGGTTCAACTACATCCATCCATTCATCGACGGAAATGGTCGAGTCAGTCGTCTGATGTCGCATGCCATGGTGCTGCGCGCCGGCATCGGCGGCGGCGGACTCTGGTCCATCTCGCGCGGGCTGGCACGCGGACTCGCCGGCCGCCATGAGTACAAGATGGCAATGAACGCCGCCGACAGCCCCAGGCGAGGCGACCTGGACGGACGGGGAAACCTCTCGCAGGCGGCTCTGATCGAGTTTTCGGAATGGTTCATGAAGGTCATGCTGGACCAGATACGCTTCAGCAAGGCGGTGTTCAGGCTCGACGGCATCGAGGAACGTTACAAGGATCTGCTGGTGCACCTCGGACTGGAATCGCGCGCCGTCGATCTCGTCGCTGCGGCGTTCAGGATGGGGCAATTGGAGCGCGGCGAAGCGGCTTCCGTACTGCGCGTTCCGGAGCGGACGGCGCGCACGACGGTCTCCAAGCTCACGCAGATAGGATTCTTGAAATCCAAGACTCCGAAAGGTGCGCTCCGGACATAGGCGCAGCCTTCAAGCGGCTTTCCCAAATAACGTCTCTATCAGCGGGCATTCTGGTAGCGTTCCGTCGGCGCATTGTGCGACCACGCCCTTCAACACCCGCTCCATCCGTTTCAGATCGGCGATCTTCGCCCGCACGTCATCGAGGTGGGCGGCGGCGACGGCGCGTGCCTCGGAGCAAGGCTGGTCGCGTTCGTCGACGAGGTGCAGCAACTCGCGAATCTCATCGAGGGAAAAGCCGAGCTCACGCGCTCGAAGCACGAAGCGAAGGCGACGCTCGTGCGTGGCGTCGTAGCTGCGATAGCCAGTCGACGTGCGCGGCGGCTCGGGCAGAAGGCCGACCCTCTCGTAGTAGCGCACGGTCTCCAGGTTGCAGCCTGTCCGCCGGGCGAGTTCAGCCCGCTGCAGGCCCTTCACCACAGCGTGATCGCGCACCTCAAAAATTCCTTGACCCTGTAGTGACTACAGACCGCATCTTATGTCGCAATGTGGATTTCGGCAAGGAACTGGAGACATCGGACATGGTTGCACCGCGATCTGGAACGGCAGATACAGCGCCCGCCGCGGCAGCTCCTGCATTCTCGAAGCGGACCGAGGTTGGACACCAGCGGCTGGTTGCTCTGGGCGGCATTCTCGGTGCGATAGCTGCCTCGTCCTGCTGCGTCATTCCGCTCATCCTGTTCAGCCTCGGCATTGGCGGCGCCTGGATCGGCAACCTGACGGCGCTCGCGCCGTACAAGCCGCTCTTCGTCGCCGGAACGGCGGCCGTGCTCGGGTACGGCTTCTATCTCGTCTACTGGAAGCCGCGGCGCGCTTGTGCCGATGGCGCCGCCTGCGCGCGCGCCATCCCCAGCCGGCTCGTCCAGCTCGCGCTGTGGATCGCGACCGTGCTCGTGATTGCCGCCTTTGCCTTCGACTATGTCGTCCCGCTGCTGCTTCGCGCTTGATACCAAGAGGAGACCAACCCATGAAGAAGAGCTTGAGCGTCCTTGCCCTGATCGCCTCGATGATACCTGCATCGACCGCGTTGGCCGCCGAACGGACGGTGACGTTCGCAGTCGACAACATGACCTGCGCTTCGTGTCCTTACATCGTGAAGACCTCAATGGCGGCGGTTCCCGGCGTCAAGAAGGTCGCCGTCTCGTTCCAAGCCAAAACTGCGACCGTGACATTCGACGACGCGAAGACGAGCGCCGACGTCATTGCCTCCGCCAGCGTGAACGCGGGCTATCCAGCCCATCTAAGGCAGCAGGGCAGTTAAGATGAGTGATCGCACTGCCATCAGCGCAGGCATGGCCAGCGCCGTCCTCGCCGCGATCTGCTGCGCCGCGCCGCTCCTTGCCGTCGGTCAGCCGTACGCGGGCCTTGGCGCGTGGGTAGCCGGTCAGGGCCTGGTAGTGCTTCCGCTGATGATTGCAGGCTTCGGCCTCATCGCTTGGAAATTCCATCGTCGCCACGCAGAGTCCGCTCGCTGCGAGGTGATGATTCACAAGGGAGGTGTGAAGCCATGAACGATTGCTGTGCCTCCTCCTCACCCCGAAACGAAGCTGTCATCCCAACGCCCGAGATACTGCCGAGCTATGCCGTACGGCCGGGCGTAACGTTCCCGGACTGGTCAGCGGTCACGTCGCACGTAACGAGGGACGCCTTGTTGGCCATGGTCGGGTCAGGCCACGTTCTCAATCGCTGGAGCGGCTACGATCCCGCCACGGATCGCGCGCGCGTTGCGCTGCTTCAACTCTACCTCGAACACGGACGAGCCCCGGCCGCGGACGAGATCGCTAACCGTGCAGGTCTCGATGAGACGGCCGTCCCGCTGTTGCTCGACAAGCTCCGCCGGCGCGACCTGGTCGTTCTCGACGGGGAGCGGATCGTCGGCGCTTATCCGTCACTGACCAGGACGGGGGCCATCAGGTCACACTGGAGGGGCGCGTTCTCAACGCTATGTGCGCAGTCGACGCGCTTGGCATCGGGGACCGATCGCGACATCTCGATCGCCTCGCGCTGCCGCCATTGCGGCGCGCCAATCCGCATCACCACACGGGACCGAGGGCAGGTGCTGGCCGATGTCGAGCCGCGGACGGCCGTCATGTGGCAAAGCGTTCGCTATGAAGGCGCATGTGCCGCGAGCTCGCTGCCCGACGACGCTGTTTTTTGCTCGGATGATCATCTCTCTGCTTGGCGTCGCGAGCGTTCCGCCGACGAGCCAGGTTTTCGGCTGCCGATCGAGGACGGGCTGGAGGCTGGCCGCGCTCTGTTCGGGCTGAGCCTCGCCGGGCTCGGTGTGACACAACGACCGTTCGCCGATCCGGAAACGAAGAGCCCGGTAGTCGCGAACCGCCCCTTCCGCAGAAGCGGTCACAATGGAGGCGCTTACGATCTCGTCGTGATCGGCGCCGGCTCGGCGGGTTTCTCGGCCGCGATCACGGCCGCCGATCAGGGCGCCCAGGTGGCTCTCATCGGCAGCGGCACCATCGGTGGCACCTGCGTCAATATCGGCTGCGTGCCGTCGAAGAGCCTGATCCGCGCTGCCGAGACACTTCACAACGCTCGCGTGGCGGCCCGGTTTGCCGGCATAACTGCTGAAGCCGAACTGACGGACTGGCGCAGAACCGTTCGTCAGAAGGACGCTCTCGTTTCCGAACTGCGCCAGGCCAAGTACGTCGATCTGCTCCCCGCGCACAACGGCATCGCCTATCGCGACGGGCCAGCTCGCCTCATCGATTGCGGAGTCGAAGTTGACGGCGCGCGTATTGCCACTGGTAAGATCATTGTCGCAACCGGCGCGCGGCCGGCAGTGCCCGCCATTCCCGGCATCGAGACCTTGCCGTATCTCACTAGCACGACGGCGCTCGACCTCGAGGAGCTGCCGCGCTCGCTGCTCGTGATTGGCGGCGGCTACACCGGCGCGGAGCTCGCTCAGATGTTCGCTCGCGCCGGCGTCAAGGTGACGCTTGTCTGCCGATCCCGTCTGCTCCCGGAGGCAGAGCCGGAGATCGGCGCGGCGCTCACAGGATATTTCGAGGACGAAGGCATCACCGTTGTCTCCGGCATCGCTTACCGCGCGATCCGCAAAACTGACGGCGGTGTGTCACTGACGGCCACGCGCGATGGCCAGGATATTGCGATCGACGCCGATCAGGTGCTGATCACCACGGGGCGCGCGCCCAACATCGAAGGCCTTGGGCTGGCTGAGCACGGGATCACCGTCTCGGCGAAGGGCGGCATCGTGGTCGACGACCGAATGCGCACGACCAGGGCTGGCGTCTATGCTGCCGGCGATGTCACCGGCCGCGACCAGTTCGTCTACATGGCCGCCTATGGCGCCAAGCTCGCGGCGAAGAACGCCCTCAATGGCGACAGCTTGCGCTACGACAATAGCGCCATGCCCGCCATCGTGTTCACCGATCCACAGGTGGCGAGCGTCGGGCTTACCGAGGCGGCCGCGCGCGCGGCCGGTCATACCGTTGGTGTCTCGACGATCGGCCTTGCCCAGGTGCCACGCGCGCTCGCCGCGCGTGACACTCGCGGGCTGGTCAAGCTCGTGGCCGACGCCGGCAGCGGCCGTCTACTCGGCGCGCATATCCTCGCGCCCGAAGGCGCAGACAGCATTCAGACCGCGACGCTCGCAATCCGCCAGGGGCTAACCGTCGATGACGTCGCGGATGCCATTTTTCCGTATCTCACCACTGTCGAGGGTCTGAAGCTCGCTGCGCTGGCGTTCAGCAAGGATGTCGCCAAGTTGTCGTGCTGCGCCGGCTGAGTACGGCCTTGATGCGACCATCGTTGCGAAGGGCGACTAAAAAGGTCGTAATTGCCAAAGGTCGCGCGCGAAGCGCTAAAGGAATGGCCGCAGGAGAACTGCCTGCGGCCCGCCGACAAGAGTTTGAACCGATGTTGAAATGCGCGTAACCCCGGTGCTGTAGAAATAGAAGCACGCGCAGAGTGCATTTTGAATTCCGTAGTTTTACGTGCCGTCGCGCTCCCTGGGCGGCGCTTCTCAATCGCTCCTTAAGCAATCGAGCAATTTGCCTAAAGTCGCCGCGCTTCATTTAGCGAAATCGAAGCCGGAAGTGGCGATCGTCGAGAGGCGCGAGGTTTTTCACCTCATTGATTTGGCGCCCACCGCAGCAAAAGACGTTGTCGACAGGAAGCCCTAGAGCGCTGCGATGCAATCGGATTCGAGAATCTATAGCCCTCCGCGCTGGGGAGTGACGCGATGGCTCGCCGACTGCGGTCCGGACGTGCTCGAGGACATTCGGGTAGCGCTGATCGGCAATCTCTACGGCACGTTGCCGGTCTTTATCGGCGGCATCCTGAATACCTTGTTGGTGGCTGGGGCCATAGCGGCGCGCTCCCCGACGCCATTGTTCGTCGCGTGGCTCGTGATCGAGATCGTGATCTGTCTCACTCGGCTCGCCGTATTGATCGTCGCGCGTCGCCGCGCGCTGAGGCATCGCCCTACGCCGACCGATGTCAACTTGCTCCTTTCGAATGCCTCGAGCGCCAGCGTCGGCTACGGGGCGCTGATCAGCCTGGCGATCGGCGACTGGGTGGCGGCAACGCTGGCCTGCGTATCGGCCGGAGCTATGGTCGGCGGATCTGCTTCCGCAACTTCAGTGCGCCGCGGCTCTGCGGAGCGATGATCGTGCTGAGCCTCGGCCCGACGATTCCGGGTGCGCTGATCGCAGCGCAGCCACTGATGCTCGTCCTGTTCTTCCCAATCCCGATGTATCTGGCGGCACCATGGTCTGCTTCAAGTTGAACCGGATGCTGATCGCGACCATGCGCGCCGAGCGGGAGAACGACCACGACGAGCTCACCGGGCTCGCTAATCGGGCCGGACTCGTATGCGTGGCCTTCTGCGCGAAGGCGACCTGCCGGCGCGGCTCGGCGGCGACGAGTTTGTCGTGCTCGCCGTAGGCTGCACGGCCGAAGAAGCGACGGCGTTCGGGCACCGCCTAATCGAGACTATCGGCGCGCCTTACGACCTCGGCTCTGGAACATTGGCTCGCGTCGGCGTGAGTGTCGGCATCGCGATGGCGCCCGAGCACGGAAGCGAGGCGGCCGACCTGCTGCGCGCCGCCGATGCCGCGCTCTATCAGGCCAAGTTCGACGGCGGGTCGCGGTGTCAGGCCGCGTCCGGAGACGACCTAGCGAGGCTCCGCTGCCTCGTTTCGCGCAGCGCAGCCGAACCTGCTCTCCAAAGCGCCGCGGCGTAGCTGATCTGTGATCACGCCGTCGTCCGAAAGGACGAAGGGGAGCGCCACGTAATGAGTGACTTCATACATCTGCCTCATCCTCACGATCCCGCGCCGTGCTCGCCGGCGCGGGAGATCAGCGGGACTTTCACCGCTTCTTCGAGAGTGGCGGCGGTTGCACCCTGGACGATGATCCTGTCGAGGTCGCCTGCGATAGCGTCTGAAGGCGGTCATTCAGCGTGTTCGGCAGCCGACCGAACCGGGCGTGCAGCACCATCATGATGTTCTAGATGGTGCACTCCTTGCGCACGTGCTCGACCATTCCTCTCAGCAACGGGTTCTCGTCCAAATCGACCGTGATCAGCTTCCTTACGCGCCCCCCACTGAATATGGTTGTACTAATTCTTGCTGTCGCGAGCCGTCCGCGCGCATAGTCCGTTGATACCTTCGCCCGCAGCTCGTCGAACTCGTGCTCGAGAAACTGGTGCGCGACGAGCATTGCCTGCACCGCCTCTCGGCCATCACCGCCGCAGGCTTCGATCGCCTAGTCGGCGGCGAACTCGACGTCGTCCTCGGCTGGCGTGGCGGGGTCGGACGCAACGGGCATGCCAAGTGTTCCTCGTCTATTCGCACGGAGTCAAGCGTCCGCAGATCCGCCAAGCCCAGGTGCTGTCGATCGAATTCGCCAGTGGCTCGTCACCAACGATGATCTCGAAGAGATCGCGCTGGAATCGACACGCCCATCGTGATCGACGAGTTCGTCGACAAGGCCGACAGATTACCGGCATCGCCTTGGGAGGGATGCGCTCGTTGGTCGGAGTCGAGGTCAGGAAGCCGAAGATACTGCCCAGCTCGTCGACCTACGAGCGAGCTGCAGGCGGACCATGCGCCGAGACCCGACCTCAGCATTCCGGCCGAACCTCGGTCGCCTTGTCGCGGTTGCCGCGGATGGAGCCGCGGCGGATCGGCGACAGCCCCGCACGGTCGAGATACTTTTCGAGGGTCTTCCTATCGTAGGGAAACTCGAATTCCTCCTGGAGGTAGCTCAGCAGCTCGCGCTTCTGCGGCGGACGCTCGAACTTGGCGAATTCGCGGTCGACGAGGTCGCGCCACTTCTCGGTCATCACCTCCTTCTTCGGCGATCTCTCGCCCGCTTCGTTGAGGAATTTGTTGAGCGTGGTGTAGCCGTATGGGAATTTCCGCTTCTTGAGCTGCTTGAAGAAGGCATGCCGGCTCTTGATCGGCGACATCTTCTCGTAGAGCTCCATCGTCTTGCGGCGCCATTCGGGCGTGAGCCTTCCGCGCTTTCGGTCGATGAGGCCTTCGCGGCCTTTCCGGCGGTAGCGCTTGAACCACATGTAGACCTGGTGGCGATCCAGGCCGAAGTACCGACCGATGGCAACCTGGGTGACGACTCCTTCGTCAAACAGCTTGACGGCTTCGGGCAGGTGCTGGCGCCGGAGCAATTGGCGATCGGAGTGTTGGAGCCGGCGGGGCTCCTTGCAGGCGCGGATGTCGGCCGCCAGGTTCGAGAGCCGCTGCTCCGCCTCGAAGAAGCCGATCGAATTGAGGTCGCGTAGCGGATGATACTGCTCCAGGCAATTCCTCAGGCGTTGGGTCGTCGGGGGTACCGTGAAGCCGGCGTCGGCAAGGCTGCGGCCTGTCAAAAGAAGGGCCGCGCCGTCGTCCACGGGATCGTGATACACGGCGTTGACGAAGGTGGCGGCGGAAGCCTCCATGAAGTTGTCGCAGATGCCCTTGCGCCTGGCGGCGCGGTTCAGGCTCAGCTTGACAGTGCTGCGATTTAGGCGCGCGCTCTTCGGGGTGACGAAGAGATAGCGCGAAGACTTGAACTTCTCCGGTGTGGCTTCGATGTAGCGAATCACCACCAGCCGGGCCGCCTCGATCAACGGGATGTCGCGGTTACGCGCTTCGAAGGTGTCGCGTACGCACACGATGGCTTGCCCGTCGGGCATGAACCTATCGCGGTGGAGGAAGGAGATCTCTTCGGGAGACAAAAGACAGCACGAGCGGAGCGCGGCCATGGCGGCGCGTCCGCACTGAAGCCAGTATTCCCTGGTGTGGCAAGTGTCGTAGGTCTGCGGGTCGAGCATGACCCGCAGGTTCGAAACGGAGAGGATGCACGCGGTCCCGCTCACGCCGCCCTCCCGACATCATTGTCTCGCGCGCGCTGAACACGCTGCAGGACCTTCACCTTCCGCGGCTGCGGCTTCATCGGGATATGGTCGTTGTAGAGGGGATAGTCCTCCGGATCCTTCTCCTTGGTGAGGTTACGGAGCCGCGCGCGGCGCGCGGGGTCGTCCCACACCTCGATGGCGTTGTCCTCGGAGGCGGGGGCGAAGTGCTGATAGACCCACCGAGGGTGTCCACCGTCATGCCCATCAGCTTGGCCGTTGAGTGGATGTCGACGCCGATGATGGCCGACCAGGTCGCGAGCGTGTGACGGAAGGTATGGATCAGGATCTCGTGGTCGAGCCCAGCTGCCTCGACGAGCTTCACGAACTGCTCGTGGATGCTCTTGTAGGGCTCGCCGTCGCGCTTGCGGATGATGTGGCGGTGGCCTTCCTTGTCATCAGCCTTCTTCCAGCGGTGGGCATGCTGCAGCAGCCGCTTTAGCATTTTGGAGCTGGGATGCATGTTCTTGGTGTTCTGCGGCTGGGCGTAGCCCGTCCGGTGCACCATGCCGGTCTCCACGTCGATGCTGCCGTGCTTGGGATGGCGCTTCCAGGTCGAACGGAACATGTTCTCGCTGCGCCAGCCGGTGTAGATCTCGACCCGGAACGCGCGTCCCATTCCGTTCGAGTGGTCCTTGGTGACCTTGTCGATGAAGTTTACCACCCGGCCGTCGGCCTTCACCCAGTCGCCCTTCTCCTTGTCCCAGACCCGGCCCTCGGTGGCGACGGTCTTGACCCAGGTGCCGGTCTCGCGGTTCCAGACGCGGCCGCGGGTCACCCAGAGCAGCCGCGCGGCTTCGCTGCGCAGCAGGTACGCGGTGCGCCGGACCTTGTCGGACGGGATGTCGACGTTGGGATGGAAACCGAGGTTGTTGTTCTCGTCGTACTCGCGGACAGCCCGCTGCAGATATTCGAGGTCCTTCTTGATCGTCGTGTAGCTCAGGCCCCGGCGGCCGCGCTCCGCGGCTTCCGTCGAGATCGCGATGCAGGCCTTGAAGTAGCCGGCGCAGGCCTTCTTCGACATCTGTCCGTAGGTGAGGCGGCCGAAATAGAGCCCGATCCGCAGATAGACGCGCGCCTTCGCCTTCCACTCGTTGTGCGCCTTCGCCGAGGCGATCACCGGCGGGCGCGGCCCCAAATCGTCGAGGAGGGCCGCGCCGATCAGCACCTCCTTGACCGGAATGGTGTGGAGGCGGCGGCGGTAGTCCTCCAGCGCGTCCGAGGTCAGGCGGTTAGCCGCATCCTCCAGGACCCACTGCCAGTTCCGCGCGAGCTCGGTCTGGTTGGCCGGCAGCCCGTCGGCTGCCGTCAGCTTGTCGGCGGCGGTCTCCGCGCGCGCGGCCGCCAGCGCGCGTTTGCCGGCCTTGTCCAGCGTCCGCAGGCCGGTCCGGTTGATTACGACCTCGACGATGTCGTGGGCGTCGTCGTGGGAAACTCCGTTCGTAAGAGTCATGGGTACTCCTTTCATTGACTTGAAGTCAATGATAGGTGCAACTCAGAACCCAATTCAAGTGTCTTCAAGTCGATGATAGCGACAAAGGTTACCGCAGGCTTTCTCCGATCGCTAAGATCGCGAGCTCCGAAAACTGCCGGATCTCGACATAATCCACGTTGGCGAGCCGGTCCTCGCCCGGGAACGCCTCCTCGCCCAACGTCGCCCGTTCACCGAACAGCATCTCGGATTGCCATTGCAGATTCATCCGCAGATGGATCGAAGCGGCGCGCCAGGGTGCGTAGATCTTGACCTGGAGACGGCTGTTCGGCACCTCCGCGGGCACCGGGATGTGCGGCTCGGGCGGCTTGGCGAAGTCGCCCCGGTCGGGCCTGGGGAAGAGCATTCCGGCGCAGGCGCGCTCGATGATCGTGGAGAGCACCACCCCGAGGGTGTCGACGGGCGTGATCTTCTTGGTGAACATCCTGGCGAAGTAGCGCGGCGTCAGCCCTGGCCGCTTGCCGGGCGGAAAACCGAGGACGTCGAAGCGGTGGGGGTCGGTCGGCAGCAGGGGAAGATTCCAGTAGTCCTGTATCGTGGTCGGCGAGTCCTTCAGCATCGTGCCCATCGACATCGCGAGGAGCAGCATCGCGGCGTCGCGGGCCGTCATGTGCTTGCCGCCCCGGCCGCGGCCCGTCACCTCGATGAGGCCGGCCTCGTGGAGGCGGCGGAGCGCCACGCGCACCGTCTCCTCGGGCTTCTTGACCACCTTCGCGACCGCCGCGACCAGTTGGGGGGATTTCGCCATGTTCCTTCTCCGTCCTCAAAACCATAGAATTATCCGCTGCAAGCGTAAAGGACCTACTTTCAAACGGGTCCGGATAACTATATTGGGCGCGATCTACTTCAATCCGGCGCCTTGCGGCCCGATTTGGCGATTGTGGTCAAATGCGGCGACGATCTCAGAAAATCGTTTTGTGGCAGTAGGTTAGGCTGCAATGCCGGCTTAGTACCGGCGTCTTATCAGGCGTCGAATATTTGCGATTTTGCTTCGATTAATACTTCCGCGGCCAAGTATTCATGCGTTCCGAATACTTTGGACGGCTCCGGCGCGATCCGCTGCGATCCGCCAATTGTGGCGGCGCGGCCCGCCTTTTGACAGTATTTAGGTGTGCGTGGCCGCTCGGCGCAGCTCGGTGAAACACTCTCCCCTGGTTCGCCGGCGCGCGGAAGGATCGGCCGGAGCGGGACCGCCCTCCCGACGGCCCCGAAAACCGGCCGGCGACGGACGGGTTTTTCCGGAACCGGCCCCCCCCTTCCTTTCAAGGATTCGAATGCATGCACCCGGCCGTTGTGGGCCGGCTTTTCCTGTCGAAGGGATTTTTCCCAAGGATTCGAATGTCGGAGAAAGGGCGGTGGGCGGGCCGGCGGCGAGGCGGACTTCCGGTCAGGCCGATCCCGGAGCTGCGGCGGGGCAGCCGCCCGACGGGCCTCCCGCCCGGACCACCTCGATGGGCGGTCAGCGCTCGACGCGATCTCTTCGCGGCGGCCGGGATCCCGGGCGTCGTCGGTGTCCTCGGGAGGCCGTCGGCGAGGGCGGCTGGCCAAATTGGAATGCGGCGCCACGTGCTGACCGCTCGCCGGGACCGACCGCAGCCGGCCGAGCTCGTCGGGGCGGTCCGGACCGGCTTGGGCCGCAGATCACCGGCGCCGGCGCGGATATGGTCGGGCGTCCTCGCGCCGCTCCGCCCCCCCCTCGTCCCGGACCTCCCCGCGCCCCCGGGCCGGTCACCGGACCGTCGCGGCGAAGGGCGAAAACGGGAGGCGGACCGCGCGACGTACTAGGCGATCTCGGTGCGCTCGTGACGCCGTTCGGTCGCCTCGACCAGATGCCTTACCAAGGTTTTTGCCGATAGCGGCTCGGTGCCGGCGCTCGAGCGCCTCTTCATCATCGAGCAGGTCGCCATCTCCTTCAGCGCCCGCTTGGTGGTCATGAACTTGCCGGCGATGACCGCGATCGCGAGCTGGCCGTCGCGGGCGGCGGTGCGCAGCGAGGCGGTGCGGAGCGGGCCCTTCGGCCAGAACAATTCGGCGGCCTCCGCGAGCGTCAGAAGTTCGTCGTCGGCCCAGCTCTCCGGATCGGGGCGTTCGCTGACGCGGCTTAGATCGGGCTTGGTGCCCATGGCCCTGAAGTCCTTAATTGTTATGGCGGCTTATTGAAATGGCTGGCCGGGCAGGACCGGTCGATCGCCGCCCGTCGTGGTGATGTCGTGTGCCGGATCGGGTGGGCGCCGGCTCCCCCGCTGGAGCGCGGCATGGCGGACGGGCCGCGGTCGTCGTGATGCGTATGGTCTCGATGGTGTCGGGTCTCTTCCGCGCCCGGGGGATCGTCTGTCGATCGTCGTGCAGCTCTGGTCGGGACGCGGGATCTTCATTGCAGCGCCTTATGGGTTGCTTCGAGTTCATGCTCTGATAGCACAAATTCTCGGAGGCGCAACAAGATCATGCTGTGGCGGCACGATCTCTTCGTGTTGTCATTAATGAGAGGTTAAGCTGAGATTCGAGATCGACTGGCGCTCGAAGCCGCGTCATGCCGCGCAGCCTCGAGCTTATCG
Organism: Bradyrhizobium sp. Leaf396; assembly: GCF_001424605.1. NCBI lineage: Bacteria > Pseudomonadati > Pseudomonadota > Alphaproteobacteria > Hyphomicrobiales > Nitrobacteraceae > Bradyrhizobium > Bradyrhizobium sp. Leaf396. The sequence goes on along the minus strand of NZ_LMQJ01000030.1, from coordinate 24,557 downwards.
CTCTCGGTCGCACTCCCGGCACCGAATGAATGCAACCAGTGCCTGCGGGCGGCGCGACGCGAGCGCGCCACGCGAGCTGATCGACGCGTTTCGAATTGCCCGGACCTCTGCCGCCGGCGGCTCGGCTCGATCGCGGTCTCGCGCCTTCCGCGATCGCGTCGTCGCCGCGACGGTCATGTCGCCGTCTCCTCGAAGGAACGAAGCCCCGAGCCTGCGGCAACTCACCTGGGGCTGTACGAGGCGCAAAACTTTCGATTAAGATTTTCCGGGTGGTCAATTTCTGGTCGTAACGGTTGATGGGGGACGCCGTGTCATTTCGAAAGTCGGCGCTGGCGGGATGGGGCACCAGCATTTCGCTCAATCTCACAAGGTAGCGAAACGCGGAAAGCGAACCCCAATCGGGGACAGGGTTCAGTTCCTGACGATGATGCATCCGGACGTGATCGCGGACATCAAGCAGGTTGCCATCGACGAGCATCGGGCGGCCTGGGATGTGATGGAGCAGGCCGCGCGGGAGTTCTTGAAGCGGCGACAGCGTGCCCGGCCCATAACGACATGGGACGGCTAATCCTTCTGCGAACTCAATCCTGGCCATCGAAGCAGTCCCATCGCAACAAATCCCGAAGGATTTACGAGGCATGGGCCTTCGCGTGGAGCGCGATCTCTACTTCAAACCCGAGAAGCCGCTTTCGGCTTATGCCGACGCGGCCGACCGGGAAGGCCGCATCATCGCCTGACCATTTTCATCACCAGTACTTCAAAAAACGAAAGCGCGATATATGCTATAGTGGTACGTCGTTGACTAGACGTACGTAGCCCTGCGACGCGGAAGCCATGCTCACGAATTGGACTTTGGTCCCTCTCATCCATTGGGCCGGGTGGGACGGCGGCAACGCGCTCCCCTCAAATCGCAGACTTCGCCGGGCCCCACGGGGCGCTGCCTCTTCACCTTTCTACAAGGGCGGTACCGCGCCAAAGATAGTCGCATCACTTACATGAGTACGCTGGACACCAAGCCGAGCATCAGCGCGATGACCGTCCGCCAGTCGTCGCGCGAGGGGCTGGCGACCGCCTCAGCGAAGGGCCAGAAACCGCCCAGGAGACAGGCGAAGGCAAGGTTGCCCAGAAGCGAACGGCGCATCATCTCATGTCGCCATTGCATCATTCCTTCCGTGCCCAATGCGATGCGGAATCGGCCCAAGCCCTCGAGTTCGGCAACAGCGTGAGTTCGGGCAACGCTGAGCATCCAAGCGAATATCGCAAGGACGAGGTAAGAGACCTTGGAGACGCCGAACAGGCCTAGCACCCACACAATGAGTCCGACAATCACTCCCTTGACTAGCGCGCCGCCGAGCGACAACCTCATTCCTTCAAGCTTTTGCGCAAGCCAGCTTGTTTTGTCCGCCCGTCGAGGCCGGTGAGGAGCGTGCTGCTTGGGACGTTATGGAAGAGGCCGCGACCGAATGGCTGAAGCGACGGAAGGCCAAACGCGGAAGTTAAAAATCGGGACCCGCAATTATCGCCCGTTGAACTCTCGGCCTTTCTCTTTATGCGTTGCCCGTTCGTGCAGACCAGGATTTCTATCTCGCGGGAGGAGACAAGCTGCTGCCAATATCGTTCCGCCAGCCTGGCGGGACTCGCAAGAAGAGCCGGAGCGCCCGGTCTCATCGATTGACTCTCGCCGACATTGAAGGACCTATTGTCGGGCCGTGAATAGTGCGGGAGGACGCATGTCACTCAGACCGCAACCCGGCAGTCCGAGCATGTGACGAGATGGCGGAGAGTGACGGTTCCTGACCGTCGCGTTCCAGCGGTGAGGTCGCTTCCGTTTCGGACGGCAGTGAAATTTTCGTGACGTTCGGTTTTCGCGCGCTCGGCGATCTTGGTTGACAGCCCCGCCGTCTGAGCTTTTTATTCGCGTTACGGGGATCTGCGATCTCCCCGCGAGGCGTCATGCCCAAGAATCGCGTCCTGGTCACCAAGGGCGCAGCATGTCAGCATCGTACACCTACCTTTCACCCGACAAACTGTTTCGATCGGTAGGCTCGGCGGCCGCGCCGACGCCTGGCCGTCGCGGCTTGGCGCGGCCTCTCGCACATATTCGACGACGCCCTCGCGCAGGTGAACCCAGTTCTCCTCCTACACGACCGATGTTGCCGCGACACGATCAAGAGATCGCAAGAAGGGCCGGCCAACAAGGTTAAGTGAGGCCGGATACGGGACTACTTCTGGGGCTGGGACAACCGGGAGATCAGACATGCGAACATCGACGATCTATCAGGTAGCGATATTCGTGGCGCTTGCAGCGGGACTCTCGCCTGCCCGCGCCCTGACCCAAGACGAGCTTGTCGCCAAGATCCAAGCGGCCGGCTACTCGCAGGTGACCGACGTCAAGTCGACCGCCGAGGGCATCACTGCCAAGGCTATGAAGAACGGCAAGCCGGTGACTCTCGTCGTCGACAGCAGCGGCCAGATCAAAGAGCGAAACTGAGATGGAGGACGCGCACGATGAAAAGCAAAATCTGGTCCCTGGCCGTGACCGGCCTCGCTCTCGCCTACTTGTCCTTCGTCTACATGGCACACGCGCAAGCGATCGATTGGCAAAAGGTCGACGAGACCCTCGGCCGGAAGGCCGCGGTCTCTGATGACGTCCACCGCTACGGCTTTCCACGTAGCGACCTTTCGGTGACCCTGGACGGCGTGACGATCAAGCCTTCACTGGCGCTTGGCGGATGGGTCGCCTTTAAACCTGGGCACGGTGGCGCCATGGTCATGGGTGACCTTGTGCTGCTCGAGACCGAAATTAATCCCGTGATGGCGAAGATGATCGCGAACGGTCTCGAAATCACCGCCGTGCACAATCATCTGCTGCGCGCGAGCCCGGCGACGTTCTACATGCACGTGGCCGGCCACGGCGACCCTCTCAAGCTGGCCTCGGCGATCCACGATGCGATGGCCGAGAGTAAGACGCCATTGACGGTCGCGCCCCCGGCGGGCCCGGCGGCCGCCGTGGATCTCGATACGGCGAAGCTCGACCAGATAATCGGCGTGAAGGGCCAAGCCAACGGCGGCGTCTACCAGTTCAACGTGAAGCGGAGCGACCCGATCACGCAGGACGGCATACCGTTGACGCCCGTCGGCCCGATGGGCGTGGCGATCGGGATCAACTTCCAGCCGAGCGGGGGCGGGAAGGCCGCCATCACTGGCGATTTCGTTCTGACCGGCGACGAGGTCAACCCCGTCATCCTGGCGCTGCGGACGCATGGCATAGAGGTGACGGCGCTGCACAGTCACATGCTCGACGAGCAGCCGCGGCTGTTCTTCATGCACTTTTGGGCGAATGACGATGCGATCCGGCTCGCCGAAGGCTTGCGCGTTGCGCTGGACAAGACGGCGAGCACGAAGAACTGAGGCGAAGACGCAAAGGACGCGATCCGATGTCCTACCGGGCCAGCCGCTGCTCGCCCTAGCGTTCATGTTGATCTCGTTGATGAGAGCGTCCGCCATGGCTCAGACCTTGAACTTCGATGACGCTCCCGCGGGAACGTCGCCATCCCCTTCTGGTTTCCGATGGCCGGTGACTACGTCGAAGAGCTGCATGGCGGCGCTCTCGACCTGAGGAACGTGCTTTCGCTCCGGCAAGTAGATCTAGATATCCCATCTCATTATGGACGGATCTGGACGCTGACGTAGGCCCGGCGACTGCCCTTACGCCCAGTTCACGGCAGGGTCGATATCCGATCGACGCGGTCGCAACGGCAACTGATCTGAAAATAGTACGGGCGAACGTTACAGAGTCTTTGAGAAACGGCAGGGATCGCCTACAATCGCAAGGTGGAGGTCGGATCACCCAATCGATGCTTTTCTGACGGTGGTTCTCGCCTCACCTAGAGGCGCGGCGCGCCTTGGTCGTCTCGACATCGCGATTTCGGCGATCGCAGGCCAGGGAGGTCATATCGACTGTCACACGGCTTTTCGAGATTCGGCCCGCTGCAGGCCATACTTCGGACATCGCTCGCAAATCCGCGCGGGCTCTGCCCGGCTGCGATGAGTTGGCGATCGCGCGGACAGAACCCGCGTTACGGCCGCCGGGGGGCCGCGACTGGGCTAACTGGGCGGCTCGCGGCAAGGGCCCCGCTCTTTGGCGGTGATCTTCCAGATGTCGAGGCGGGCGCATTTTAAGACGTTCGTCGACCCGTTATTTCTTCGGCGCAGAGCCATCCTTCAACGAAGCGTCGTAATCGGCCTGCGAGCTATTGATGTTTGATTGATTGCCTGTCGCACTGCTACCGGTTGTCGTCCCGACCGTGCTGGTTGTCTCGCCCGGAGCGTGGGAAGCAGCGCCAGGCCGGTCCTGGTTGCCGACGTAGCCAGATTCGCCGGAATTGCGGGTTTTTATGCCTTTATCCGCTTCAGTCTGCACGCTTTGAGGCTCCGTTTGCTGGGCGTCAGCAGCTATCGGTATGACTGGAAGTGCGAAAAGCAATGCCACAGACAAGTATCGCATGGCTGTTCTCCATCTAGGTCCCGCCGCTTCATCAACGTGCGCATCCCAGAACATTTCCGCCAAACTGATGAAAACTTGCGACTGCATCCTTGACACTTCTCTCGCCGAAAACTGGCAGGAAGAGCGCAATCTTCATCCTTTGTCCGCCGCTACAGCCAAGTCTTGCAGCCCAAGAGCGGTGCGCGTCTCGCAGGAACGACTCCGCGTCGGTTCGTTGTGGTCTTCTCCGAACAGAAGGGCAAGATAATGGACCGTGAACATGTGAAAGGCGCCGCCGACAAGGCAAAAGGAGCGATCAAGGAGGGGGCTGGCAAGCTTACAGGAGACAAGGACCTGCAAGCCGAAGGCAAGATGGACAAGGCTAAGGGGTCCGCCCACAACGCTGCGGGAGACGTGAAGGACGCCGCGCGGGACGCCGCTGACGCCCTCAAGAAATAAGTAGAAGAAGGTCTGAACTAGCCGCGTCGGGGCGGCTCTTTCTTTATTTCACTTCGAGGTTCGGCGGACTCCCGATGCGAACCTTGCGGTCGGCCCCGTCAAGGTCGATGCCAGCAATACAATCGAGGAAGTCGCATCTCTCTTCCTGTGAGGTCTAATCGATCGTGATTGATGGTCGGTGCTCTCGGCGATTTGTTGAAGCGATGCATTTGGCCTGAAGGGGTCCGCTAACGGCGAGACGCTATGGTTGGTCCCGCGGCCCTTGCCTCCATGGGGCCGCTCTGCAGCGCCGCCCGCCTTTCCGCGACCGCATGATCGAACAGGTTAAGGACGAGGCCGAACGCGGCCATGTCCTCCTGTTCGATGGCTCCCTCGTCGTAGCATTTGAGGGTTTCAGCGATGATCGCGTCGACCTCGCGCTGCGACGCCAGCAGATCCTGCTCGGATGCGGCACCGCGGACCTCGGTGACCACCGCGAGAAGACGGTTGCGGTAGCTGGCGTTGTCGTCGCGTTCGTCCCGGTTTAGATAACGCCGGAGCCAGGCGACCGCCGAGCCGATGCCGGAAAGAAGAAGCAGCGCGAACCAGAAGTAGTCGCTGTACTTGTCCAGAAAGGTCCGCTCCGTCCCGTTGATGACCGCCGCAGCTCCCCTGTGCACCGAGGGCTCCGCCTCCTTTTCCGTTTCCGGCTTTGTGATGCGCCCGGCCCCGGCGACTCGTTGCGTGATCGTATCGCGTACCGCGAAAAGCTGCCGGTAGAAGGCCGCCGCTTTGGCTTCCGATAGTTCTTTCCTGGCCAGCATGAGATGGTTGACGCTGATGGTGTCGATCTTGTCCTCGGGCCAGGGCGGGTTGGCGTTGAAGACGCTGCCGGGAATCTCCTCGGCTTCGTAGCGGGGGTGCCGGAGTGCGATCGCCTCGGATGCTTCGACCTGAAGAAACTTCGGTGCTCCGCGCGATCGGGACGTCGCGACGATGGCGGCAGTCGTGATCTTGCTGTCGAGGGGACCGACGGCGAGATACGCATCCAGCGTGGTGTCCTGCGCCAGCTTTGCGATCTCTTCGGTCCCGAATTGAGCCGTGGCAACCTTATCGACCGGCACGCCCGAGCCCTCAAGAATTGTTCGCAGGAGCGCGACGTTAGCGCCGGTCTTTCCGATGATACCGACCTTGTGTCCCGCAAGATCGGCGATCTCACCGACTTTCGCGGCGGCCTTCTTCTTGGAGTCCTTGCCCGCTCTTCCCGAAGGGGACCATAACACGACGTAGTTCTTGCGGAGGACCGCGAGCGTCTGCGCGTCGGCCGGCATCGCAAGGTCGCTGCGGCCGACGGCCAACTCGGCTTTGCCGGCGCCCATCAGCGCGAGCGATTCTGCTGCTCCCGCGGTGGTGATCGGCAAGATCCTGACCGTCCTGCTTTCCTGCTCGAAGGCCTCGGCCATCGCCTGAACAACCTGATGGTCCTCACTGCCTGAAGGGCCGACGGCGATCCGAAGGGTCTCGGGCTGCAGGATGTAGAAAAGGCCGGCCGCTGCAGCCCCGAAGGCGACGAATCCCGCAGCCAACAAGATCAGGAGCCTTCGTTGGCGTCGATCGGCAGAACCATTGACCGGGGCGGAAGACGACATCGGCAGACCTTTTCGACAGGGTAGCGCTATGCGGTCTCCGTGCGGATTATGACCATATCATCGAGCAAGCCATACCGACGATGCACAAGAACATCGCGGCGGTCGCGATCCAGCCTAGCCAATAGACCGGCCCCGAAATCAGCAGATCGCCCATGACCGATTTCCGCCGCACTAAGAGCATCATCACGGTCATGATCGGAGCGGCCAGTATACCGTTGATGACAGCGCTCCAATAGAGCGCTTTGATCGGGTCCAGCGCCGTGAAGTTGAGCCCGACGCCGAGCGCGACCGAAAGCGCGAGTACACCATAGAACGCGACAGCCTCCTTCGGCTTTCGCGACAGGCCGACCGGCCACTTGCGACCTTCTCCGATAGCGTAGGCAGTCGAGCCGGCCAGCACTGGGATCGCAAGAAGGCCCGTCCCGATGATTCCAAGCGCAAAGATCAACTCGGCCATTGCTCCCGCGACGGGCCGTAAGGCTTCGGCAGCCTGAGCTGAGGATTCGATGTCGGTCTTGCCGGACGCGTGCAACGTTGCTGCCGTCGTCATGATGATCGCGACGGCGATGACGTTCGACACTGCCATGCCGACAAGGGTATCGATCCGGATTCGCTTGACTTCCTCGTCCTCCTTCTCCGGTTCGCGCTTGAGCGGCTTCTTGTCCGGATTGATCTGGTGCTCCTCGGCTTCCTGGGAGGACTGCCAGATGAACAGATAGGGCGAAATCGTCGTCCCGAGGATCGCGACCAGGGTGGTCAGGAAAGGCCCGTTCCATTGGAGCTTAGGAATGAGCAATCCCCTCAGAGCCTCGCCCCAAGGCACCTTTACAAGAAAAAGCGCAATGACGTAGGCGAACAAGACCAGCGTCAGCCACTTCAGAATGGACACGTAACGCTCATACTGAAAGAAGATCTGCGCGATCACTGAAACAGCGCCGAAAATCACGACGTAAAGCGTGCCCGGCCCACCTATCAGAAGCCTGAGTGCATCGCCCATCGCTCCAAGGTCTGCGGCAACATTGATCGTGTTGGCGACGAACAGCAGCACGATCATGGACCAGATGACGGGGGCGGGAAAATTTCGGCAGACGTTTCCTGCGATGCCGTGGCCCGTGACGCGGCCAATGCGTCCCGAGATCTCCTGGATTGCCGCCATCAGCGGATAGGTGATCAGCATCGTCCAGCCGATGCCGAATCCGAGTTGGGCGCCCGCCTGACTATAGGTGCCGATACCGGAAGGATCGTCGTCGGAAGCCCCGGTGATGAGGCCAGGCCCGAGGCGCTGCAAGAAGTTGTCCTGATCTTTATTCTCGATCGGCTTCTTGCGCGTTTTCCTCCTCGCCACTCGTCGTCCTCGCTGCCGTGTATCCGATTCCGGAACTTACAACGTCGATGCAGGCGAATTTGTTCGGCGCACTCTTGGCGAGGCCGACTCCGCCCGGCCGCCCACGCTCTCGGGAAAAATAGGCAGTGGCCCTGCTGTTTTTCCGGAACCTTGCCATCATTAGCGGGTTCTCGCATGCCGCATCTGGCGGCGAGGAGAACAACATGAACCAGCTTCTACTGACGACGGCGTTGGCCGCGCTGATCTCGACGGGCGCGCTGGCGCAGTCGACGGTCGTCACCACCACCGGCACCGGTCACGCGGCCGCCGTGCAGATCGAGCCGGAATACCGCACCAAGATCCGCACTTACGTGACCGAGCACAAGGTCCGTCCCGTGCAGCAGAAGATCGTGGTCGGCCAGCTCGTGCCGCGCGAAGTCGAACTCGAGGCGGTGCCCGCCGACTGGGGACCTTCGCTCACCAAGTATCGCTATGTCTACTCGGGCGAGCGCGTGATGCTGGTCGATCCGTCGACCCGCACGGTCGTCCAGGAGATCGACTAAGCCTTCCCGGCGGGTCGCTGATCGCAGCGGCCCGCCACTCCATCCGACCCCCCCGCCGATATCTTGTTTTCCCGTTTGCGAGCGGCCGTCCATGCCGATCATTCGTTATTTCGTCTTCGTCGGCGGGTTCTTGCTGGCGCTGCTCTTCGCTGCGGATCGGTACCTGCCCGCTCCCGTCGAAGCCGCCGCCGTGGCCGACCCCGACAGGACCATCATCCGGATAAAATCGGCGAGGAGCCTCCCCGAGAAGATCGTCTTCGACACCAGCCAGCGGGCCGAGGTGCCGATGATCGCGCAGGCCGATCCGATCCCGGAAGAGCCGCCGCGGGAAGTGCGAGAAGCCATGGCCGCCGTGCCTGGAGCACCTTCCGGCGAGGCCCGGAAGGAAGCGCCGGCCCGCGCTGCGGCGGTCCTCACGCATCCGAAGCGGTCGGCAAAGCTGCAGAAACGAACGCCCGACCGGCGTCTCGCCTTCGAGCGGACCGATCCATTTGCCGGCAGATGGTGGTGAGCGGAAGCGCGACTAGTATTCAAAGGAAAAGGCCGCTCCCTTCACGTGCGTCTGCTCTCACCAGTGCCGGTAGTGCCGATGCCAGTGGTGTCGAACGACCGGATAGGAACCCACCTCGCCAGTGTGCTTCGGCAGGGGCCGTGGTGGCGACCGAGGCGAGACCAAGGGCGCCGACCATCAGCGCTGACATCGCAATCTTCTTCATGAAGGATCCTTCCACATGGTTCGAGCGCCCCGACCGCAACGGGAAAAATGGCAATGGTTTCGCCGTCCCAGCGGCGAGCGGGCAATGGATGCTCGGCGCGGGGGCAGCTTCACTCGAGAGCATCGAGCTTGGACCACAGCAGCAAGCTCTGGGTTGGGTTCAGTTCATGTTGCGCCGCGAAAGCTCTCGACGGCCTTCGCTTGATGTGATCGCGTTAACTTTGTTGAATTCGCCGCACAGCGTTTCCGCAGTAGGCTAAGTCTTCTTGCGTTGGGGGTTCCCATGTTCGATCCGGGCACGACGGCGCTCTTGCGCGCCGTATTCGACGAGGTCTGCGAAGACGTCTCGCGCCACGAAACCGCGGCGCGCACCCATGTAGCCTCAAGGATTCTGGAAGCGGCTACCGACGGTGACACCTCGCCCGAGAGGCTGAAGCAGGTCGGACGCGCGGCCCTCCACGACGCTCCGACCATGTGGCGATAGGTCGAGGAAGGCGGGGGTGAACTTCCAGGTCACCGTGCTCAAGATCCTGGTGAGCTATCCCGGCGGGTTCGCCGTCATGACCGATCTCAAGCGCGACATGGCGATTCTGGCGACGAGCGGGCGTGACTGGGCCGACCGAACCAAGCGCCTTGCCGCTCGCGTGCCGAAGCTCGACATCTTCTCCCAAGGACTAGTCGAGCGTCTGAATGGCGGATGGCGGATCACGGAGAAGGGCCGTGCCGTGCTCGAGTTCATGTAAGCTAAGCCTGCCGAGACGAGGACGGAGAGCGCTGCGCCCGCTGTGGAGCCCCCGGCTTCAAGTGCAGCGGCGTCTCCACCTCTCGCCGCCAGGCGCTCCGGCCGAAGCCAGCGCCTGCAGCGCCGCCGCGCGGCACGCGAGCGGGCCCGCGCAAAAGCTTCCTGAACGCCCGCTTGTGCATTGACGCACATGGCCGGGAAAAACCGGAAACTTTACTGACCGTGTCGAGTTGCCAGCGATCGGATCGGTCGCCGTGAGCGCAGAAATGGTTGACGATGTCGTGTTGAAGAACGCCACCGAGACCGCCTGGAACGTCTACCGGGCTCGGCGCCCCGATGTCGGCGCTCGCGACAGCCGACGCTGTTTGCTGGAGCGCCATCTGCACAGGAGATGGGAAGAGCGACAGAGCGATACCGAAGAGCTTGCCGCCTTTGGATTAGCCTACCTGCACCGGCTTCCCAAAGACGAATGTTGACGTGCATGAAAATGCTCGTCGCACGCGCGGCCATCGGAAGCACAAGGCCCGGTTGGACGCCGATCGCGATTTCGTTTCTGATCTCCGCGATCATCGTAATCGTCCTTCGCATCGCGTTCGGGGCCTAGCTCGATGCGGATCGCCCAGCTCGCTCCGTTGGCGGAGAGCGTTCCTCCGAAGCTATACGGCGGCACCGAATGGGTGATCGCCTGGCTGGTGGACGAGCTCGTCGATCGCGGGCACGATGTGACGCTGTTTGCGAGCGGAGACTCCGCCACGAAAGCCAAGCTCCACGCCGTATGGCCGCGCGCGCTACGCCTGGGGCGGAAAGGCGTCGATCCAAACGCCGCCTGCGCGCTCTTGATCGAGGCCATCGGCGAGCGCGCGCGCGACTTCGACGTGATTCATTCCCATGTGGATTGGCTGCCTCTGCCGGTCCTGAGCCGCACCGGAGTGCCGTTTCTGACGACCATGCATGGTCGGCTCGACCTTCCGGGCTTGCCCGATGTGATCGGGACCTTCCCAAAGGCTCCCTTTGTCTCGATCTCGGACAACCAGCGGCGTCCGCTTCCGGACGCGAAATGGATCGCGACGATTCCGCACGGGCTGCCCAAGGACCTGTTTCGTCCTTCCTACGAAGCCGGTGCGTACCTGGCCTTCCTCGGTCGGCTGACGGCGGAAAAGGGGCCGGAAGCTGCGATACGCATCGCACGGGCGGTCCAGATGCCGCTCCGGATCGCGGCCAAGATACCCCGGGCCGAGACCACCTACTTCAAGAAGAAGCTCGAACCCGAGATCGACGGAAAGAGTGTCCAGCTCATCGGCGAGGTGGACGAAATCCGGAAGCAACCTTTCCTCGCCGGCGCCGCAGCTCTCTTGTTTCCTATCGATTGGCCGGAGCCGTTCGGTCTCGTCATGATCGAGGCGATGGCGTGCGGCACGCCCGTGATCGCCTACCGTTCAGGATCGGTGCCGGAAGTCGTGGAGGACGGTGTCACCGGCTTCATCGTGGACGGCGAGGAGCAGGCGATCGAGGCGATCAAGAAAGTCGTGCGCTTGGATCGAAGAAAAGTCCGCGCTCGGTTTGAGGAACGATTTATCGCGAGCAGAATGGCGAGGGAATACGAGAAACGATATCGCGAGCTGGTCGCTGGCAGGTAACGCCGCCGAAGGAGTTCGGCCGAAACGAAACGGCCCGCCCGCCGTACCGGACGAGCCGCTCGCGGAAATGGTTTGTCGGAATAGAGCCGCCGAGCGATTACTGCTCGGTGCAAACCTTGGTGGTCTTCACGGCGGACTCGGCCTCCGTCTTGGTCTTGTAGACGCCGTTGCCCACGACCGTCGTGGTGGTGGTCGTCGGCTTGGTGTCGACGACGGTGCACTTCTTGGTGGTCGCGTCGCGGACGATGTAAAACTCGGCGGCACTGGCGGCCTGGGTGCCGAGAACGAAAGCGGCGAGCGCGCCGCACACGATCAGCTTCTTCATGGTGTCCTCCTCAAGGAGTCTGAAAGTTTCTGGTAACGAGGCTGGCTCGGTTGAAGTTCCACTTGTTCCCGGACTCGGCGCGCGATGAAACGGGGCTTTCAGGTGGCCGGCTTGCCCCGGTCGATGACCTGAAATCGCGCGGTGGCCAGTTTGGCTGGCGGCACGACGACCGCGTCGAAATCTGTGGCTTGTCGTTCCGCGCGCTTGCCCTTCCGCGAAGCAGCATCTCCGGTTCGTCGAAGAAAATTCCACGCTTGGATCTCGCGCCAATTGCCACGATTTCCCGACTCGGAACCGAAGGCCGCGCCGAGGGTTGACGTCCACATTTGCGAGGTTTCAGATGAACAAGCGCTTATTGTTGGCCACGACCGCTGCGGTCGCCATCGCGACTTCGGCGTTCGCGCAGTCTTCTCCGAGCACGTCGAGCACTAATCCGTCCGCGACGCAGCGTCAGCAGGATTCCACGTCGACCACGTCGCCGCCGACAACGTCGCCCGGCTCCTCGTCGGGGTCCGCGCAAAGCAATCCTTCGACGAATTCCGCCCAGACGCATTCTCCGTCCTCGACCGGCCAGACTGCGGCGGGCCAGTCGTCCAACTCCGGCGGCGGCATCAATACGACGCAGGCGCCTGCATCGAACAATTCGACCAACCAGGCGCAGACCAGACAGCCGTCCGGCCAGACCACGACGCCTTCCAACCAGGCGCAGACCAACTCTCCGTCGAGCACGAACAATCAGGCGCAGAGCGCCAATCCGCCCGCCTCGGGCACCAATCAGGCGCAGTCACCGGGTAGCGGCTCGACGAACACCGCACAGCAGCCGAATAATCAGCAGAACACGGCGGATCGTTCGTCGAATACCAACGTGAACGCGTCGGTGAACATCAACGCCCAGCAGCGGACCCGGATCAGCGCGTCGATCTCGCATCTGAACGTGCAGCCGCTCACCAGCGTGAACTTCTCCTTGTCGGTGGGCACCGTCGTCCCGCGCGACGTACGCCTGCAGCCGCTGCCGCCCGAGGTCGTCGAGATCGTGCCGCAGTACCGCGGTTACAACTTCGTCCTGGTCAAGGACGAGATAGTCATCGTGGAGCCGTCGACTTACAAGATCGTGACGGTTCTGCCGTACTCCGGCCGCTCAACGGCGTCGGCGCCGACGCGCAGCGAGCGGCGCAAGGTGACGTTCAGCGACCGCGATCGCGAGGTCGTTCGCAAGCACACAAAGGCGCACCCGGTCGAGCGCGAGAAGCGGGTGACCACCGGCAGCTCGGTCCGGACCGAAATCCGTACCGGCGAGCGCGTGCCTGAGGGCGTGGAGATCGAGGCTTTTCCGGAGGAGGTCTATCGGGATGCTCCGACCCTTCGTGAGTATCGGTACATCAACCGGGACAGTCGGACCTACATCGTCGAACCCCACGAGCGTCGCATCATCGAAGAGATCGACTAATCTAGCCAAGAAAGGAGAATATCCATGAAGACCATCGCACTGGGACTGTTCGCCGCCTCCCTTCTGGGATCGGCAGCGATCGCCGCCCCACTCAACCCGAGCGCGCTCGGCTCGACCGAGATCTCCTCCAACATGGAGCAGGTCCGGCTCGTCTGCAACGAGTACGGCCGTTGTTTCCGGACGCGCGGCCCGCGCTACGTTCAGCGATACTACGGCGGCGACGACGGATACGTGGTTCGCCGGAGCTACGGCTACTACGGCGGTCCCGGCTCCTACGACCGCGGCTACGGCTACTACGGCGGCGGACCGAGCATCGGTTTCAGCTTCGGTACCCGGAGCTGGTGAACTCAAGAAGGGGCCGCTCGTAGAGCGGCCCCTTCGACGTCTAATTCGTCAGTGCGGGAATGAGATGTCTGCTGTTGCCAGGCTCCTGAATCAAGGAGCAGCTGCTGGCCCGCCTGGAAACGGATCCAGGTCCGAACGAGCGGGCCGAGATCCAGGCGCTGCTCGCCAAGATCGAGACGGCACTCAAGCTGCTCGGCGCCCGGGATTCCGCGGCATCTGCGGTCGATGAATAGAGCCCAGCGAGCGATTTCCCCGAAGTTTTTCCGAAGGACATCCCGACGGGAATGAAGGCCCCAGCTCTGGGCAGCTAGGGGGCTATGAGCTGGGGCCAGTACGGGATTCGCCACTTGGCATTCGCGCCTTCGTTCCTCGGTTCGGCGCGGAACATTCGGTTGGTCGCAGGGAGCCGACGCAGTTAACTCGGGTTGCGACCCTTCATCTCGCCGAACTCCTCCACTAGCCGAACGATCTCCTCCGGATGAAACGGCTTCTTCACGATGCGACTGCCGGGGACCGGGCGTGGAGTGACGGGCGAGAAGCCGGTGGCGTAGATGACCGGCAGCTCCGGATCCTGTTCACGGTATCGCTCCGCAACCTGCCAGCCATCCAACTGCCCGGGCAGCCTGACGTCGGTGACCAGCACATTCGGGACCCGGCGTTTGCACCAGGCCAGCGCCTCCTCGCCGGTGCTCGCGTGTATCACGTGATAGCCCGCCTCGCGCAGCGCTTCGACGACGAATTCGCGGATCAGAGGGTCGTCCTCGACGAGAAGTATGCTCACTGCTGACTCTTGACGAAACGCATGTGTCTCGCATCGAACGGCGCAAAGGCTGGCGCGTTCCTGGCTTCGATGGCTCTTGCGGATGAGCCGGTCAGGTGGAATGGAGGCTCAGCAGGAACGGCTGTCCGCGGCAAGTAGTTTTCAATCCATGGACAGGCTCTATCCGCTGGTTCTGGAGCACTCGCTTCCGATCGTCGTCCGCTACGGCATCTCGGCGTGCACATGCTCGTCTGCGCCGTCCTGCAAATGGCGCTTCAGAGGCAGACGGGCGCGCCTGGCTACTTCCTGTTGCTCCCGGGCGTGTTTCTCTCCGGCCTGATCTTCGATCGAGGCTCGGGAATCTTCGCGGCCGTGATTGCCGTGGGGGTCGGCGCCTACGTCAGCTACGCGGGCGGCATCGGCCTCGAATTCCTGACCACGAATCCGCTCTTCGCCATTACCGCGGCGGGGACCGCCACGGTCGCGGAATTCCAGCGGGCGGAGCTCCGGCGGGTCATGCTGGCCGACAAGAAGAAGGCCTTGCTGCTGCAGGAGATGGCGCATCGGACCAAGAATAACCTTGCGATCCTCGGGGGCATGATCCGGCTGGAGGCGCGGCACGGCAGCCCCGAACTCGCGGCCGCGCTCGAGGCCACCGCCCGAAGGCTGCAGGTGATGGCCGAGGTCTACGACCACCTCTCGGTCAAGCAGGACTCCCGCTCGGTCAACATGCGCTACTTCCTGAACGACGTCGTCGAAAAGGTCTTCCAGTCCTTGGCGCCGTCAGGGCCCGTCGCCTTCCAGGTGGTCTGTGGTGACTTTTTCCTGCCGCACAACCATGCCCTTGCGATCGGCATGATCGCTAACGAGCTCGTCACCAACTCCCTGAAGTATGCCTTTCCCGACAATAGGGCAGGTCACGTCACGGTCACGCTTTCCAATGCGGATGAGATCGAGCTGTCGGTTGCGGACGACGGCGTCGGTCTGGCGGATGACTCCGCACCCGGCGGCCTGGGGTCGCGGATCGTCCAGCTTCTCACGCAGCAGTTTGAAGGCGAGCTCACCTACGAGCGGCAAGATCCCGGATTATGCGTTCGGGTCCGCGCGAATCCTCGCTAGTTACGACGCGCGCTCTAGGACTCGCAATCGTTCAAGCAGGGACTTCAGGGAAGGCGGAAGCTCCTTGTCGACGCGCAACATCTGGCCAAGCCGTTCGCCGATCTCTGCTGCGATCGCGCGGCCAGGCAGGTCGTCGGGGCGGTCTGGATTGCTCATCGAAGCAAGCTATCCTCCTCGCCCTTACCAACACTCGAGGTCAAAAAGCGTTGCGGTGCCCGTATCCCGAATGTTCACTTTTGAACAGTTCCATGGGAACCCGGTCGTCCGCGCCGCGTAGAATCGCCGTCTATAGCAGGGGCGCCCGGTGACCGAATCTCTCACCATCCTCGTGGCCGAGGACGACTACCAGATCCAGGAAATGGTTGAGGAGGCGCTGACCGAAGCCGGCTTCCGGCCGCAGATCCTGTCGTCGGCGGAAGAAGCCGCGACCGTTCTGAAAAGTGGCATCTATGAATTCCGGGCACGGGTCACGGATGTGAACTTGAGGGGCAAGACGAGCGGCTGGGACCTCGCGCGTCTCGTTCGGGAGCGGGATCCGGAGTTTCCCGTCGTCTACATGACTGGCATGTCCGCCGACGAATGGGCGAGGCTCGGAGTGCCCAAGAGCATTCTGCTCACCAAGCCCTTCGCGCCGGCCCAGCTCATCACCGCCGTCTCGCAGCTTCTCAACACGGGATCGGCCCCTCTCTGAGGGACCGGCTTCGTGGGCTTCAGAGCAGAGCAACGAGGGCGACCATGGCGAACAGACCGGCCGCCGTCACGCACCAGCATGATAGTTCAAGGAATCGCATATCGCGCCCCCGCTCGAACTTCCTGCCCGCGCGGACGCTACACCTGGAACCGGACTTCCGGAACCGAAACTTTTTCGTGCCCTCATGAATTCAGGACAGGGGATGCAAGCGAGGCGCAGCCAATGTCCAGCATGCCGATAGGCGACATGGTTCTCACGGTCGCCGTCATGACAATTGCCTTCGTGGGCGAGATCGCGGTGTTCGCCCTCCTCGGAATCTTCTGAGGAAGGGCGCGCCACTGGACGAGGCACGCCGGCGCACCGCCCTGAAGGAGCCTGCTGGAGTAAGTGCGATGTCGACGGTGGCGAACCTGCTCGCGCAGAAGCAACAGCTGCTCGAGCGACTGGAAAACGATTCGGGCCCGAACGAGCGCGATGAAGTCGAGAGATTGCTCGCCAAGATCGAGACCGCCCTGATGGTGCTGGAGTCCAACGACCCGGTCGAGGAAGGCGGACCGCTGTAGCTCTTCGACAGACGGACTTCTTGGAACGCAGGCAGTCGTTCAGCTTTTCCATCGCAGGACATGCAGCAAGGCGCTCGGGAAGGTTGGGAGGAGATTTCGATGAGAGTGACGGCACCGGCGATCGCGTTTGCATTCGCTGTCTCAGCATCGGCCATCTCGGCACAACCCGTCACGTGGACGACCTACAGCATTCCTCAGACCGGCACCTCGGTCGACTTCCCCTCCTCGATATTCACCGAGGAGGCGGGTCGACCGGATGGATATGGGCAGCACTTCCGGACCGCCGACGGCCGCGCCGACATCACGATACAGGCCGCCCCCAACGTCGCGAGCGATTCGCCAGCTGCGTTCCTCGCCAAAAAGCATCCGCCCCCTCGCATCCAGTACAAACGAGTGACTCCCCGCTTCTTCGCGGTTTCCAGCTACAAGGGCGACAAGGTCTGGTACAACCGCTGCAACTTCGCCGGCCAGCTGGTTCATTGCGTGCTGATCAATTATCCCGCCAGCGAGGAGCACGACTGGGACGACATCGTCACCCGCATCAGCCTTTCACTTCGCAGCAAGTAGTGGTCCGAAGCGGGCGCCGATCTCATCGGCTCGAACATGCGACGACGTAGGGTTTGGCGCTTCCGGAGGCTTGGGAAGACATCAGCCGTCATGGCCTCCGGAGTCCTACGGACCGACCCGCTCCGTGATCGTTTACCAACGGTGTGTATAATTCGCCGATGGACATCGAGTACGACCCCGAGCGCGAAGCTCAGGCTGCCATGACGCAGGCCGCGGCGACGCATGGGATCGAGCGGCAGCGCTGGATCCAGGTCGCGCAGGCCTGGCTAGAGCTCGCGCGCCCGCAACAAGATGCACGGTCTCCGGAGCCCTCCCATGCCGGGAGTGAGTCTCGGGCGGAGCCGCCTGCGATACTCTCACGTTCGCCAACGCGGTGTTGAGAAATTCGCGACCCGCTTGGGACGCGGAAGGACCATTCGAATGGGCGCGGGAGCACCAGTTGCGGCGCGCCGGGTTCGGCCATCAGACCGTTGGCGGCGCGGAGCGGAACAGGGCCGGCCCGGCAAGCGCTCGCCCGCAACTTCCGAACGTGGGCGGCCTTCGAATGGGCCGGACCGATAGCTCGCCGAAACGAATGAGCCGGGTGTTCGTTGTGGAAGTGCCGACAAACTTCCGGAGGAATCCATGAGGGAAGCGCTTCTTGCGCCGCTCGTTCTATGCGCTTGGATGTCCACTGCGACGGCTGCCGAAACGGATGCCGTGAAGTTCATCGTTGTGCGCGATCCGCTCACACACAAATGCTACGTCGCCGAGGCGGAATCGGCGCCCTCTTTCGCGGTGAGGATGGATGATCGAATAAGCTTCCCCACTCGGGAAGACGCCGCGATAGGTCTGCTCGGGATGAAGGCTTGCAGGCGTTGATGAGGGCGAATACGCTCGAATGATAGTAACGTCGGCCTCGCCGCTGTCGTTCACTTTGCACTTGACGGACGGCCGCAGGATCAGGACGTTCGCCGAGGCGGTGGCGTTCGTCGGCAGTTTGTCCCCCGAGGCAAGAAGTCGGAAGCATTGGGAACTGTCACATCGGATGCTGCAGAGGTGCCTGGAAAGCCCGGACTTCCTGCACGCTGCCACGATGTCGTTGCGCAGCGCGCTCCTGATGGACGGCCTATCTTGAGCGTCGAATCTGGCCCATGGCCGGCGACTTGTCGAACTCGTTGGAGCTCGCCCGTTTGCAAGGCTTTTGGACAGCCTAAGCGCTAGTCTGAGGCCGGGCTTTCGACCGCCAAAACGTGCTCAAGCGAAGGTGAACGGCAGCATGGTCGCCTGGTGGGGGAGGCCGAAGACAGCGGTTCGTTCCGTTCGAAGGTCGGCGGGTCGTAAATGCAGAAGCCGCGCAGAATACCGGCCCCCAGCTAGAGCTAGAGCCGGCGGTTCCTCTCGAAGGGGCGCTGCGCAGGCTGACGATGGCGGCCAGGCCCAACTTCAGACAATCGCCACAAAGTTTACGGACACGCTTTCCCAATTAGTCTGTGCGAAGGCCGCTATGTCCCAATATTCGCTCGATGTGTTGCGTCAGCGCTATGTCGTCGAGAAACGACCACTCGAGGCCAGCGTCGAACAGATCTTGCGGGCCGACACCCGCGCGGGTGCCCGCGCCATCCTGGCTTCGATCGATAAGAGACGCTTCGAAAACAGGTCCGAAGGGCAGCGCCTCCGCAAGATGCTCCGCTTCGAGACCCCTCTCTGGGACAGCCGCCTTCATGCCGTGGCAGGCGTGGACGAGGCCGGAATGAGCCCTCTCGCCGGGCCAGTCTCCGCTGGCGCCGTGATCCTGAAACCCGGCACGCGGATAGTCGGGATCGACGACTCGAAGAAACTCGACGCCGCGGCTCGCGAGGAACTCGCGAAGGAGATCAAGGAAAAGGCAGAGAGTTGGTGTGTGGCGTTCGTCGAGGTCGAGGAGATCGACGCGATCAACATCTATTGGGCTGGCATTCAGGCCATGCAGCGCGCCGTCCGGGGCTAGGGTTGACGCCGCAACACCTGCTGATCGACGCCAAGCGATTGAAGGAGATCGACATCCCCCAGCAGGCCATCATCAAGGGCGATGCCAAGTCAGCCAGCATCGCTGCGGCGTCGATCCTGGCGAAAGTCGAGCGCGACACGGTCATGCGAACTCTCGACATTCTTCACCCCGGCTACGGCTTCGCGGATCACAAGGGTTACCCCGTGCCGGCCCACTATGAAGCTCTTGCCAGGCTCGGTGCATGCGCAGCTCACCGTGGGTCGTTCGGGCCAGTACGCAAGGTTCTCGGGTTGCCGCCCCTGCCGCCGTGGCCTTCTGCATCCGAGCGAGCCGCCGGTGAACAGGCCGATCGCTTCGTCTAGACGGCACTATTCCCGCGACCAGCTCTTTTCACGAACGACGTCCTTGGCCTTTTTGTCGGACCGCTGTCCGAGATAGACCGGCTGGCGCAGCTCGCCCTTGCTGGTCCACTCCGCGAACTTCACTTCCGCGACCAGCGTGGGACGCACCCAGGTCGTGACCTGCTCGTCCTTCACCTTGGCAGGAAAGGGCGACTTGGGAGTCTTGAGTTTCATGAGCTTGCCGTGAAGCTCTTCGAGGTTCTGGTGGCTGAAACCGGTGCCAACATGGCCGATGTATCGCCATGCATCGTCCTCACGTACCGTCAGAACGAGAGCGCCGAAGAAAGGCCGGGTTCGCCTCGGCGCCGTGAAGCCGGCGATCACCACCTCCTGCCGCTGCGCGATCTTCACCTTCAGCCAGTCCGCGGTCCGGTGTCCGGACGCGTACGGACTATCGGCGCGCTTGGCCATGATGCCTTCGAGATGCCTTCGCTCAGCTTCTGCGAAGAACTTTGTTCCTTTACCTCCGCGATGCTTGCTGAACGCGATCAGCTTGTGGCGCGGCAGGATGGCCTTGAGCCGCTTCTTGCGCTCGAGGAGAGGCAGCGCGCGCCGGTCCTCGCCGTCCGCGAACATGAGGTCGAACGCGCAGTACAAGAGCTTGGCCTCATGGCGCAGGGCGTTCTGAAGCAATTGGAAATGGGAGACGCCGTCTTTGCCGATCGCGACGAGTTCGCCATCGATCACGGCGTCCGCCTTCACGCCCTCAAGCGCCTTCGCGACCTCGACGTCGGAGTGACTGATGATCTTCCCGTTACGGCTGTAGAGCGCGACCCGACCACCCCGGATTTCCGCGACCATGCGGAAACCATCGAACTTGTCCTCGAAGACCCAATCGAGATCGTCGAATGGCGAATCGGTCAGCGTGGCCAGCATGGGCTGCAGGCGAGGAGGCAGCGTCGATTTTCGGGCCATGGTAGGGTCTTTCTACACGGCCGGCAGCGGCCGAAACGAGGAGGACGGAAGGCGAATCCGCGCGGCATCACCAGCCGCGACCGTCCCGCCGGCCCGTACCACGCCCAGCACCCCGGACTTGAACGGAGGGCCCGTTTCCGCCGACGAGAGCACCTGCCGCTTGAGGCCAGCTCGGAAGCGGTCGATAAGGACGCAGGGGGTCCGCAGGCCTGTCAGCTCGACGACCGCGGATGGTCCGAGCTCGACCAGGGTCCCAAGGGGCATCCGTTCGAGATCCAATCCGGCGGTGGTGACGTTCTCGCCGAGGTCGCCGGCGCCAACCTCGAAGCCAGCTTCGAGGAGGGACGGGAAGAGTTCGGATGGGATCAGGTGGACCTGCCGGAGATTGGGCAGGCGGGGCCGGCGGCGTGCCAAATTGCGGTGCCGCACGAAGGGGCCGGCGTGGGCGTCGCCTTCGACGCCGTGGCCTTCCACCAGGATTATGCGCTCCTGAGTTGGTTTGCTGAAGTGGTGCCCGCGATCGGCGGCGACCGCCACGACGCTGCCCTCGAGCGCCAGATCGTGGCCCTGCGACATCAGGCGGCGCGGGCGAGCGAGCGCCGCTTCTGACGCAGGTAGCGCGTGATCTCCGGGAGCGTCATCGCGTTCAGGACCCGGTCGGCAGGGACGCCGCCCTTGCGGGCCATCTCGACGCCCCAGTGCATGTGGTCGAGTTCGGGGATCGAGTGCGCGTCGGGATTGATGCTCAACATGCAACCGAAGTCGAGGGCCGCCTGGTGCCAACGCCAGTCCAGGTCGAGCCGCCATGGGTGGGCATTGATCTCGACCACAACGTCGTGCTTGGCGCACGCCCGCAGCACCTTCTCGACATCGATTTCGTAACCCGGCCGCCGCTGGAGCTGCCGCCCCGTCATGTGGCCGATGATGATGGTATGAGGATCGGAGATGGCCCGAAGCAGGCGCTGCGTCTGCGCCTTGCGATCCAGCTTGAAGCGCCCATGGATGCTGGCGACCACGAAATCGAAGCGCTCGAGAACGTCGCCGTCATAGTCGAGCGACCCGTCCGCAAGGATGTCGGATTCGATACCCTTGAGGATCCGGAAGTCCTTGCCGAAGCGCTTGTTCAGTCGATCAGCTTCCCGGTGCTGCTGCGCGATCTCCTCAACGGAGAGACCGCCGGCATAGTGGGCGGACTTGGAATGGTCCGCCACGCCGAAATACTCGAAGCCCCGCTGGCGCGTGGCCTTGGCCATGGTCTCCAGCGTCTCGGTGCCGTCGCAGAAGACTCGCCACACCGCGCGCGTCTAGCGAAGGCATTCAGCCAGCCTCCCGGTCCGAGCCTTGCGGCGCCGCCGGAGCAAGGCGAGCGCCGGAGCGGTCACTTGGCCGGCGATCGAGAGAGGCCTCGAGCTTCTGGGCTGCGCGAAAATCCTCAAGGTGCTGGACATTGGGGCCGTAGGCAGCCTCCTTCTTGAGGAGATTGTAGATCCGGCCGGCCACTAGTTGCAGATGCTTCATCTTGCCCCGCGGCATGGATCTCGCTTTGCAGAGAGCTCGGACAGCGTAGGCGCGGAAATAGTCGAATGCGTCTGACATGATGTCAGTAACGCCCGCTCTCGCCGGGAGTTCGATGGGCTCTCCAAGACTGGATCGCCCGGCGCCCAGGCGCAAATGCCCGAAGAGTGGGGTCCCGGGAACTCCTCGCCGCCTTCGAGGTTGCGAGACTCGTTGATTGAGGCAGATTGACTGTCCGCCGTCGGGCCCATCGGCGGCGGGCTTCTCGTGAGTTGAGTAGCGTGGCAAAGCGTACAAAGGCGCCTCGGGGCGGAAAGTCCGAGGTCCCCACAATGCCGGGGTTCATCGAACCCCAGTTGGCGACCCTGAAGCTGAAGGCGCCTTCGGGACCCCAATGGATTCACGAGGTCAAATACGACGGTTACCGCATTCAGCTCCGGATCGATGACGACGATCGCCGAGCCTACACCCGCAACGGCTACAATTGGATCAGCAAATTTTCGAGGATCGCTGCCGCGTTCGACATCAAAGGCCAAGCTATTGTGGACGGCGAGGTCGTTATCATCCATGATGGGCGCACGAACTTCTCCGAGCTGCAGGCAGACCTCGGCAGGGGCGATCAGGATCGACTGGTCTACTTCGCTTTCGATCTGCTCTGGCGGGACGGCAGAGATCTGCGGAAGGAGCCGCAGATCGAGCGGAAGAGGCTGCTCAAGGATCTGATCGAGGAGCACGACCTCAAGGAGCCCGTCCTCTATAGCGAGCACCACGAAGGGGACGGCCAGGCACTGTTCGCGGCAGCCAGCAAGCTGAATTACGAAGGCATCGTCTCCAAGCGGGTGGACGCACCATACCGATCAGATCGAGTGGAGGCTTGGCAGAAGATCAAGGTCGTTCAGAAGGGCAAGTTTCCCGTGGTCGGCTTCATCAAGGACCCATCCGGCGTGGCCGCACTCTATCTGGGCAAGAAGGAAGGCAAGGATCTGGTCTACATGGGAAAGGTCGGGACCGGGTGGAGCCGAACCACCTCAGCGCAGATCCGAAAGGCGCTCGACACCGTGGTGAGCCCGAAGCAGAAGTTGACCAAGATCATTAGGAAGCCGAAGGCCACGTGGGTCGAACCCGAGTTTTATGCCGACATCGAGTACCGCGACATCACCTCCGAAGGTCTGTTGCGGACCAGCTCGTTCAAGGGGCTGAGCAAAGGAACGCGCCGATCATAGCCGCGTTTTCCTGCGGAGTATGTGGAGTACCGGTCATGGATCCGGAACAGCGAGTTGCGAAGGCCTTGGAAGACGCACAAGGCATCTTGGCCCGGCATGTCGAGCCCGGCCCCAGAGATTGCGAGCAAACCATAAACAAGCTGCTCGATGTGCTCGACGACGAAACCGTCGTGCAGGCCCTCAAGGATTCGAAGATGGAAAAGCCCACCACGGAACAACTCGACGAGCTCAAGAGGCTCAGTGCAATCGCGCGGGTGCCGGACGAATCAGAGATTGTCACTTCGAAGGAAGAAGCCGAAATCCGGATCCGCGATTTGAAAGACAAGGCTCGGATGGAATGAGACGATCCGAGGATGACCTCCAGAGCAAAGAGCTCGGTCGGTGAAGGGACCTGGATTTCGGACATCCGGCATGAACTCGATGGACACGTTCGATCCCGATAAGCCGTGCCGCGTTCACGATGGTCTCAATGACCAGATGATCGAATGGAGTCCCCAGTGGGCGTCGATTAACGCCAACACGCGTCGAAATGGGACGAAGGCGTCGTTGCCTGGGATGGCCTGTTGCTCGACGGATGGTCTATCATCCTCCATTCTTGCGGCCACTGAGCGGCCTCACGCGGAACCCGCGAATCCTTGCGGCTTGCATCGCCATCAGTTCGCAAGAGGAGCAGCCGATGGCGGCAGCGAAGAAGAGGACCGCGCGTGGACGCAAACGGGACCGAGCCCGATGCGGCGGGAGCGCTGGATCTCAAGCCATGGATAGATAGCCGCTGTTGATTGCCTGATCCACCGAGGGCGAGGGATCGACGGGCTCGCCGCCTACATGCGCTCGTTCCAGCTTCGCAGAGGAGGCGATCGGCTTGCTTGATCAATGCTTCGCCTTCAGCGCGAGCCGCTGCAGACGGCGGTCAGAATGGTCCTCATCGCGCGTCCGTTGCCGAGCTCCTTCCCTAAAGCCTTTCGGTCGCACCGAGCGGCGTCGGGGGATGCTTCGGAGCCATACCGAACGCGAACTATCAATCAGACAGGCTCGAAGGACGGCCAGCAGCCGTCCTCCTCATAGCTATAGCGCGACAATCTGGGTGGGAAGCGCGCGACAATCAGGATGGCGAGTCGGTGTCGCGGCGAGGTGATGATTGCCGCGATGATTGTCGCGCGCAA
>NZ_LMQJ01000029.1:0-47462 GCF_001424605.1 Bradyrhizobium sp. Leaf396 | reverse complement strand
CCCTCGTTCACCACGCCACCATCGTCGAGATGAACGTCGAGAGCTATCGCAGGCGCACCGCCCTCGAACGCAAGCGCGGCCCCGGACGGCCGCCTTCGCACGCGACACCCAAAACTGTCGCTGATTGACGCTCCGCGACAATCAGAGCCAACAAAACTCTTGCGCGCGACAATCATCGCGGCAATCATCACCTCGCCGCGACACCGACTCGCCATCCTGATTGTCGCGCGCTTCCCACCCAGATTGTCGCGCTATAGCCACAAGTCGAAAGCCGTCAGGCAGATGATCAAGGCTGCCGGCGCCAGGCTCTGGTACCTGCCGCCATACTCGCCCGACCTCAACCCGATCGAACAGGCCTTCTCCAAGATCAAACATTGGATGCGGCAAGCTCAGAAGCGCACCATCGAGGACACCTGGCGCCATATCGGTCACCTCGTCCAGGACATCCAGCCTCGCGAATGCGCCAACTACTTCGCAACCGCCGGTTATGCTTCAATCAAAATGTGAAACGCTCTAGAGGCCGGCAAAGCAAGCCTGAGGGCGGCTCTCGTCAACCGCGGACCATGTGTTCTCGCCTTCAGCCTTGTTGAACTCGCTAAAGTTGTTGAAAGGGACGACGCACCGGATCTCGACGCCCAGTGACCGCGTCCAATGCTTCGACTTAGGTTCCGAATGTCCGTTGTGCCGCTGTTGGGCTCCATCCGAAGCGCTCCTTGAAGTCGACATCCTTACCCTTCGATAGCAGCTTCTCCGCGCGCTTCTTGGTCGCGTCAATGATGGCTTTGGATGAAGACTGCATTCCCGACCTGGCGAGCGCAAGCTATCGGCCATCATGCCCGGTCGGACGATCAGAGCTTTGTAGTCCGGGAATCCGCCTGGCATCAGCGCCAGATTCCCAGTGTATTGATTGCCGTGCGAAACAGAGCGCTGATCGCAGCTTGGTTGGTCGTGATTGGCGATCGGAGAGTATCGCCGACCGACCGAAATTCCCAGTTGATCCGTCAGAGAAGAACAGCGCCGGCTCGTAGCAAAACGCCTTTAATCTCCAAAGCCGGTGCTACGCCAGTGCCAACACGCCGCTGGACACGAAAGTGTGCTAGCCGCTTGTGTCGCTGACCCAGCCCAGTGGGTGAAGGCTCTCGCTACACCCAGTGAGAGCACTGGATCGAGCTATATGCGCCCAACTGGTACGGGATCTGGGCAGATCATTTGGCAATGGTCGCGGCAATTCCGACCGATGCTTCTGCGATCGGTAAAAGGCTTGCCCTAAGGGAAGCGCCTACCAATCCGCCAAGCCAAAGTCCGGCACAACCGCTGGCCAGGGAGAAAATTACGATAAACCGATAATCCGCAGCTGGCCCATAATTTGTCGGAGAGGCTGGGTCATGTTGCAATTCAAGAGCAATTTGTAGGCGAGTGCAAGCTACACCATCGGTGAATTGACGTTGCTAGTCCTTACCCGTGTCGGCAAGGCCTGTCCGTGAGGACCATCTGCTTTGGACATCGCGCCGAGCGAAGGAGGGGTTATCTATGCGATCAGTTCCTTGCGCAAACTCAAGCGGGATCGCAGGTCATTGAGATCGAGCCGGCCCCTCTAGACTGCGACGACGATGTCGCCAATGATGTCCTGCCGTGCGGCTCGCGGTGGCGGGCCTCTACTGCCTCGGCAGGCAGGTCCTGTACCGCGCCACGTAGTCATAGTCCGCCGGGCAAACAGCAGAGCCGCGGCGGTTTCGCTGAGCAGGGACTGCGCCGGACATTGCCGCCCGGGAGACGCAGCGACGGATCCGGGCGACGTAATCGTAGTCTTGCGGACACACCGCCGATCCGGCCCTGTTCCAGTAAGCTCGAACCTCGGGCGGCACACCTCGAGCCTCATTAATCAGACCCGCTGCAGTTGGAGACGCGGCGAGGGTAACCAAGGCGATAGTCAGCAATATCCGAAGTCTCCGCATACACTTCTCCCGGCCGGTGAATTAATGCTCGAGGAACTGAACACCGACTGAATTGTCGGCTCTATTCACGCCAGCGAGCCCTAATCTCATCACAAACGACATCCATCAGGGCGCGATCCAGAAAGGATGCCCAATGCGTTGGTTTTTCGGGTCTTTGGTTGCTTTGCTTGTTTGCCTTGGGATCTACATTGGTTCCGCGATTGTCTCTCTCGGTGGTCTGGTCCAGGCGGTCAAGGCTGGCGATGGCGCCGAAGTGCTTGCGCGGACAGACACGGCACGAGTGCGCCGCTCCCTAGTGGATCAAATCGTCGCGGCTTACCTCAAGCAGATCGGCCGTGAGCGGCCAGTGAAGCCGTTGGAGCGGTTAGCAGCCAATACGTATGGAGCCTCCGTTGCCGACGCCATGATCGCGAAGATGCTAACGCCGGAGAACCTTACGGCGGTCTTGAGCAAGGGTGCCATCAGCGTTGGCGGGGTCGACGCTAACATGCAGCGCCTGACCGATATCGACACCGCCAAGGTCTTCGACATCTTGAAGCGTGTGAGGCCAACGAAGCCGGTCGAGCTTCAAATCCTCGTCGGCGAGGCGGAAAACGAAGGAAGCGTCAGCCTTCACTTCGAGGGCAACGGATGGAAGCTTTCGGGCATCCAACTGCCGAATGCCGCGGTTCAAGTGCTCGCCCAGAACCTCGTAAGGAATCCCGGCCGGAACGGATAAGGAGGCGACGGTGCACGCTGACGGGCTTGTCTTCCATTTCGCGCAGCGCAGCACGTTCTAAGCGATATAGCCTCCGCTGTCATAGCTCACATAGGTGTGCACCAATTGGTTTTGTTGATCATATGTACAAACACCATAAAATGTTCGATTGGTTCGCCTGATCGTAATCCGTATAGGCAGCCGTGCCATCGTCATTGATAATGGTTACGTAGTCCATCCCTTGTGAGTCATAGCCGGTGATTGGCTGCGATCGCGACTGCGTTCCGGCGGCATCGGAGGTCGTAACGAAGACACCTCCGGCGTCGCCGTAAATAGATACAGACGAGAGGCCGCCCTGGGACGTACTCCGAAACCGCAGTCTTCCAGGAGAAGACCGACCGATCGTCATAATCCGTGAAATAGATGCGGCCATCGTCTAACTTCTGCTGAACGTTGTCCAACTGGCCCTCCGACTTATAGCTACTTGTCGAGACGGTCCAAGCTTGCGACGATGCTCGGTCCCAGTCCGTGATTGCCTTATGGCCATCGTCTAACACGTGCGTGACACGATCCAGCACACCTTGATTATCGAAAATCGAGGTGACCGACGCCCAAGCAAAAGAAGAGGCTTGATCGTATTCAGCGAGTTCGGGCGGCAACACCGAGGGCCGTTCAGAACGCTCCCCGGGCGGCTTTCCTTTCGGGCTCCGCTGGGCTCTGAGGCTCGCGGGCCGACGGAGGTACTGTCACGAAATCAAAGGCATTTAGATCGTCTTCCCCGGTATTTCAAACCAGGCGAACAGGGCATAGCGGCAGGCATAGGTGAGCGCCGCCCCCCCATCCGGTGCGGGGCTTCGACCTCCTTTGAGGCGCAGACCGGAAGGTCTGAGGAGATCCATTCTCCGGAGGCGTGGGCGAGCAGCGTGGTGAGATGAATTTGGCCCGTGACCTGCTCAATCCGAGTGGTCTGGATGGTCGCGATCTCCTGCGGCTCAACGTCTTGCGGACGATATCCAGACCCGAGGCCAGAGACGCGTAGCGGAAGGTTCGATCATCCTCCCGCGGAAAGGCGATCGGATCACGACGGTCAGGGTCTTTTCGGGGTTTGTCAGGTCAGCCTGGGCCCGGGCGAGGGCGGCGGCGATGGTCCCGATCTGCTCACTGGACTGATGCATGGGGCCCCTGCGTCGCCTGGGCTTCGAAGCTGATTGCGCCGGACTTGGAGCGCTTGGCCTTGATCCCGTGCCCGGTGGCTTCCTTGGCGTCTTCCGGCATGAGAGCTTTCAGGTCGGCCTTCGCCGCCTCATGTTGCCCGTGGGCCTCTCGGGTTCGCAAATAGGTGGCCGCCAGCTCTGCCCATTGGTTCGAGGTGGACATGTCGACCACTCTGACAGCCTCCAGTCCTGGGCGAGGCGTCTCGATGTTGAACAGAGCGGGAGGCTCGCCACTCTGGACACAGCGCCAGAGCAACATGGCGGCGTTGGCGAGCCTTCCGAACAAGTGGGTGAGCAGGGCGGGTGGGCGTGAATCTTGATCTCGACCCATTTGCCGCCGCCTGTGATGATGGAGAGAACGGCGCTACGAGATGCGGTGAACCACATGTCGTGCTGCAGCTGAGCCATGTGCTTCTCGGCTGCAGCTTCCTCGGTGAAGGCCCAGGGCAGCATGAACTTGGCTTCGAAGACCGCGCCGGTTTGCTCGACGGTCCCATCCAGCGTCGCCGCCATCCATTTGTGCACGGGATGACGAACACGCTTCTGGATGTCCTTCACCGTGAATCCGCTCGCGCGCTGATACCAGGCGCGGTTCAAGACTTCCGTCACAGTCCCGAGTTGGACAACCAAACTGTCCGAGAGATCCTGCGGCTCTGCTTCGCCGCGCTTTTCGCGCCAAAGTCGGATCAGGCTCTCTTGATCATCCCCCATGATGATGCGGGCATCCGAGCCGCCAATGAAATGCCGTCGGTCGTTTGGGTTGAATCTGATGATGTGATTGGGCGCGTCCGCGCCATTCGTTTGAACCGTTGTCACCGGTATCTCCTACGCAAGAACAAGCGGCTTCACATGCCGCACTGCCCGAAGCCCCGCATCCGCGAGGCGAGATACCGGCGCTATGATCGGTGCTAGCGCCCGGGCGACTCAGTAACGCTCCAATCGCGGGGGAATGCCAGTCCTTTCTGCAGCAATAATGTTGCTCGCTTTTCCGTAGGGAATGCCTCTTGTTCTCGCGCGCTTACACCAGGCGAGTGTAGGCTGACCGACATCAAAAATGACAAAAGGAAGCCAAATCATACGCGAGCAGCAACGAGCTGGCTGCAGATGGCGCGGCATGGAAATCCAATCCTATCCAGCCGCAACAGGTTGAATTGAAGCAGTGGTTGTCGGAGTATCGTGTATTTCCTCGAACGTAGGTCAGCGAGCTTTGCGGCGTCCGGCAGTTTTCTTTGATCGTGACGGGGTCCTCAATGAGGATGATGGCTACGCTTTTGATCCGGACAAGATCCGATGGGTCGAAGGAGCCCAGCAGGCTGTTAAAGCGGTCAACGACGCCGGGTACTTTGCGTTTGTCGTAACGAACCAATCAGGAGTTGCGAGGGGATTTTACGAGGAGCGCCATGTTCGCAACTTGCACGAATGGATGTCGCGTGAGCTTGATAGTGTTGGTGCCCACATCGATGCTTTCGAATTCTGCCCGCATCATCCCGATGGATTGATTGAGCGATACCGTGTCCTCTGCAACTGTCGTAAGCCGCAGCCAGGAATGATCAGAGCTCTGCTTGAGCGATATCCAGTCGATATCGATGCTAGCTTCATGATCGGAGACAAGCAAAGCGACCTTGCCTCGGCACAGGCGGCCGGCATCGCCGGCTATCTGTTCAATGGTACCAATCTCCACACCTTTATCGTCCCGTTGCTAAGCGGGCCGGTCTCATGATTCACTGCATCAACCACTCTCGCGCTGCGGCCGCGGGGACGAAGGCTGACCTCGTCAATTCTCAGATCGGCGGATGGTTGATTGCTAGCGCGCGAAATCAAGGAGGTACATTGGCGTCCATGCGACAAATCGAAGCCAATCGCGCAAACGCAGAGAAGAGTACCGGTCCTCGAACCAGTGTTGGGAAAGCAATATCGAGCCGCAACGCTTATCAGCACGGGCTGTCTCGTTGGAACGAGGCCGCTGGTTGTGGTTTTGCCGGGTTCGATGCAGTTCTTGCGGACGAATTCAAAAGAGCGGGAATGGAGGCTGCGCTTCAAGATCTGGCTCAAGCCAGAGATCGACAGAATAGGCTGCGAGCTTTTAAGCTCGCCTTGATCTTGGCCGTGATTGAGGGGGCCGCACTGCAGATGAAGGTCTTGGCGCGCCTGGAGCGTTATGAGAAGGCTGCTTTGTCGAGACAGCGGCGTGGGCTCAAACGCGTGAAGGGGAATAATGGATGAGGGTGTCAAGCTCAAGGCGAGCCGTCAGAGCGGGAGCTCACCAATGTCGGTTCAAGCTGAGTGACACCGCCCAGTTGGGCAATTTGTGCAGTACTGCTGGTATTCCTTTGGAAGCGTCATGAACTACATTTCCCCTGCTGGCAGTCATTGCCATCGGCCTCTTCGTGCTCTACGCGATGGTGCGGCCGACCTTGCGTCGATCTCGGACGTTCGAGGAGATTCCCCATTGGCCCGATTCAAGCCTGAGGTAAGCGGCTAAGCCAGTTAGGTCTGATCTTCAATCGCAAGCCGGCCTCGTCAGCCGGCCTTGCGAGGCGAATCGATAAAACCGAAATGGAACTTGCATCGTCGGACAAAACAGTGGTTCATAGGGTGCTGGTCCCCCGCCAATGGCGCCCAGCCAATGGCCGATGAATGCAAGACTTTGTCCGACCTGCCTGAAGTAGCTAAGCTTAATGGAGAGTTCCAAAGGAATTACGGAAAAGTACTC
This sequence comes from Bradyrhizobium sp. Leaf396, assembly GCF_001424605.1. Taxonomy (NCBI): domain Bacteria; kingdom Pseudomonadati; phylum Pseudomonadota; class Alphaproteobacteria; order Hyphomicrobiales; family Nitrobacteraceae; genus Bradyrhizobium; species Bradyrhizobium sp. Leaf396. The sequence goes on along the minus strand of NZ_LMQJ01000029.1, from coordinate 40,883 downwards.
GGAGCGTTCCTGTACCTTCGATCAATCAGCGCCGCTCGTGGCCGTTCCTGGTTTTGGACAGCATTGCTCTCAGCCGCTTGCTCGGCGGGGCTGGCCTGGCTTGGAAAACAGATCCCTCCGTGAGCAGCCAGGTGACAGCTTCCTAACGAACGTGAGTGCCCATCGGGAAGGCCATTAGGGGATCCTCCGATCTCGCGTGCTAAGGGGAAGAGAGCTCCGCAGGAGCCGCTTAAACGATACCCCCAAAGTCGATGCCTTCCTTGGCAAGCTCCTCGGCTTCCTCGGCGGAGGCGGTGGGTTTCGTATCAAGGTAGGGATGCTCAGAAGCCGGCAGGATGGTGCGAATGTTTTGGCCATCCGAGCGTGTGATGCGGGCAACCCAGCGCTTGTGGCCGTGCTCAAACCGCTGGATGTGATACTGCTTGTACGCAATCATGAATCTCAAACGCGACTGACGCTGACACCGGCTCTATCTATATGACCCGATGCGGCCGCACAACGGTGTAAAAGCGCCGTAATATCCGCCTTTTCCGAACCGAAGCATCTCCTCGGTTCAATCTCATAGAAAAACCCGCCGACTTGGAAGGCCGGCGGGAGTTAACTGAGATTGCGACCGCATAACCGGCCGTCCGCTGATGATAGCACTGCAGCTTGCTGGCGTGAAACGGGGGCGCCTGCTCATTTTTTAGCTGGTCCATCCAGTCTTGACCCGAGACTAGAGGCGAAGATCTAGAGCGGGCTCGTGATTGAAAGTTGTTGACCGGGCGGGAGCCAGCTTCAGAAATGCTCTTCCTTTCGGTCCCGACGCAATCCCCGCTGTAATTTGCAACCTGAGACCGGGATGGCGCCCAACGCCGGCATGGCGACCCTTCGGACTGCATAGCGCGAAAGCGAGAAGGCTAGTCGCGATCGCGGTGTGCGAGGAGACGAAGTCGCATGCGGCAAGCTCCAGTTCGAGGTCAGTGATCCGTTCGAAGATGTGAGCGGCGATCCTCTCCGACTCCTGGATGGTCAGCGATCGGATGCCATGGACGTGAGTTCGTCTCTGAGGATTTTCGCGGCAATCGACTTAACACTCATAGTAGGCATATCCCAAATGCGAGCATCAAAGCTCAGCCCGAGCGCCAGCACAAGGTCTTAAACCCGGTTTACTGATATCAGCGCCGCCGGCGGATGTTTCTGGTTTAGGTTGCGGCGTTCTTGGCCGCTTGCTCCTCGACCATTGCGCAACGCGGGAAGTAGCATCCGGCTTTTTAAGTCGCCGGAAAAATGGCTTAGACTACATCATTGACGGTCTTCAAACGCGCAATCCTCCCGCCGGGCTCGTGACGTTTCGGAAAAGCGGATTGTGCGCTTTATTTTGCCGTCGGTCGGCAACGATACGTGATCGAGCACTGTCTTGTGCTCGGCTAGGCGGATGGCGGCGATCCGGCCGTGAGGAAGGCACACCTCCCGCTCGATGCTCCAATACGGTGCATGCGTTGGCTTTTGGCCAAGGGTCCAACGGGCGGCCCTCACAGAAAGAAAGGCCGTCCCGTTCACTCGAAGGCAATTGCTCCAGCCCCCGAAATGATCCGTCCGCCAGCCGCCTATTAGCAGCGGCCTGTTCGACAAGCTTTGACCTAAGCTCCGACCAAACCGGACGCGCATCGAGAAGCTCGTAATTGCGCTTCGGGGTGTAGCCGAGCAGCCGCTACAGATCTCGAAAATTGCCAAAGTGGGTCTGGCAGTTCGCAGACCAGGGCAGTCCTAGCGTTCAATCTATATTGGTCGGCGTCAAGCGGCCCTCTCTAAGAGCTTTGCGCAACGGACCGAGCATCTCGTCCTCGGACAGATCAACCCGACGCTCCTCGATAATCTTCCTGACTCTGAAGAAGACCTCGCGATCGATGATGGGCTCGGTGCAACCCTCTCTTCTTATCCATTGTTCGGGCGGGTTCTTCACCGCCGCCTGTCGGAGCTTTTGTTGAAGATGAGATTTCCGATATAGCTCTCGTTTCTGAGAACAGTGCCAACCGCCGCGCGGATCCACGCCGCGCCGGTACTCGAGACGAGGCCTTTCTGGTTGAGCTCCAAAGCGATGACTGACACGGATCTAACCTCCAAAAACCGTTCGAAAATCCATTTCACGACAGCGATTTCCATGGATCGCCCGGTCTAATGCGAATGTGGTCGGCCAGGATGTACTTCCGCTCCCCCTTCTTCATCGCTTGTCTGGTTTGCATCTCTTCATCGACGAGCTCCCGCACGAGCGCGTAGCCGACACGCCCGCAGGGTTTATAGCCCAGCCGCGCAAAGCGGCATCGACCGGCATAGACCTTCGCCGATAGCTCGCGACTGTACTCGGCCGCCATCACGCGCTCGATGTTCTTGACGATGCTCGCGAGCATGCTTCCATCGTTCTCGAATTGCTCGGCACAATGAGCGACCTTGATACCAGCGCGCCGATAAGCGAACTCATAGTGCGCGCTTTCATCAACTCCTGGAACGACCCCATCGACTTCCGTCGTAGGCCAGACGGGGTAAGTATCTCGAGCGCTTGTCTCATCCACTTCCGCGCTTCGATGAGGCTTCCCTGCTTGGGCTACGCATATTCCCTATTATCTGACGAGAAATTCCCTGGTAGCGGTTTGGAATCCCTGTTATTTTCCGCCGGCGGCTCGTCGTAACAGCGGACTATTGAAGCGCACGTGTGCGCAAAACTGGTCAGCTTCTAGCGCTCGTCCGAGATCACCTTGCCGTCGTTCGGCAGCGTGCCTGGACTGACCAGCTCGACGGCGCCGCTGAGTTTCGTCACGGCGCGCAAGCTGGCTGCAATCTCTTCGCCCAGCGCGTCGTTTGCGGCCGCCGTTTCGACCCTCAGCGTCATTGCGTCTGTTTCGCCTTGGCGCGTCACGACGAGGCGCAGTCGTCCCAGCGAGGAATGGCGCTTGCTGATCTCGGCGATCTGCTCGGGCCGGACGAACATGCCTTTGACCTTGGTGGTCTGGTCCGCGCGGCCCATCCAACCCTTGATCCGCATATTTGTGCGCCCGCATGGACTGGTGCCGGGAAGGGCCGCGGTGAGGTCGCCGAGCGCGAGCCGGATCCAGGGATGGTGGGGGTCGAGCGATGTCACCACGATCTCGCCGACATCGCCCGGCGCCACCGGATCTCCGGTACCTGGCTTGACGATCTCCAGGATCAGGTCCTCGTTCACGACCATGCCCTCGCGCGCCTCGGTTTCGAAGGCGATCAGGCCAAGATCGGCGGTCCCGAAGGCCTGGTAGGCGTTGATACCGCGCGCCTTGATCTCGGCCTGGAGCGAGGGCGGGAATGCGGCGCCGGAAACCAGCGCGCGCTTGATCGAGGAGATGTCACGGCCGGCACTTGCCGCGGCATCGAGCAGGATCTTCAGGAAATCCGGCGTGCCGCTGTAGCCCACAGGACGATAGGCTTCGATCAGCTCGAATTGCTGCTCGGTGTTGCCGGGGCCCGCTGGGATCACGGCGCAGCCAAGCGCGCGTGCCGACGCATCGAAGATGAATCCTCCGGGGGTGAGGTGGTAACTGAAGGTGTTGAGGACGATATCGTCGGGGCGGAACCCGGCCGCGAACAGCGCCCTTGCGCCTCGCCAGGGATCGGCCTGCCGCCCTTCGGGCTCGAAGATCGGACCGGGGGAGGTGAAGAGACGTGCGAAAGAGCCGGGAGGGCACGCCACGAAGCCTCCGAAGGGCGCAGAGGCCTTGTGCAGGGCGGGCAGTTCCGACTTGCGCAACACCGGCAGGCCCGCCAGAGCCGCTCTGGAGGTCACGGAGGCCGGATCCAAACCCTTGAGCCGCTCGGCATAGGCCGGGGCGGCCATCGCCGCTCGCAGCACCTCCGGAAGGCGGGCGAACAGGTCGGCTTCCCGCGCTGCTGGCTCCCGCGTCTCGCGGGCGTCGAAATGAGCGATCATGGCTATTGTTTCCGTGTTGGCATCCGTTGCGCGCCGCCACCGGCATGGCTATCAGACCGCCATCGGCTAGGTTTGAAGAGGGCCTGATGGCGGACGAAGGACTGACTGCGGCGGACGAGGCGACGGACGTCGTGGCGCGCCTGAAGCGCCGCATGATCGACGAGGCTCTGCCGCTTTGGTCGACCGTCGGCTGGGACCACGCCGCCGGCGGCTTCATCGACCGGCTGCACCGCGACGGCACGGCGGACGCAGCAGCGCCGCGGCGCGTGTTCGTGCAGGCCCGGCAGATCTGGTGCTATGCCAAAGCCGCACAGATGGGCTGGTACCCCGAGGGGCGCGCGATCGCGCTGAAGGGGCTGGCGCATCTGCTGGCCAAAGCGAAATCGCCAGACGGACGGCCCGGCTATGTGCACCGGCTGACACCCGAGGGCGCGGTGCTGGACGCCCGGCGCGATGCCTATGATCACGCTTTCATCCTGTTTGCGCTCGCCAGCGTCTACGCGCTCGACCAGGATGCGCAGGTCCGCGCCGAGATCGAAGCGCTGCTCGCCTTCCTCGACGGACACCTGCGCTCGCCCCATGGTGGCGTTCACGAGGGCCTTCCGGTTTCGCTGCCGCGCCGGCAGAACCCGCACATGCATCTGTTCGAGGCGATGATCGCGTGCTTCGAGGCGACTCACGATCTGTCGTTCCAGAACCGGGCCGGAGAATTCTTCGCGCTGTTCCTGGCCAATCTCTACGACAAGCAGAAGCGCATCCTGACGGAATATTTCGAGGAGGACTGGTCGAAGATCGAGCCGGTCAGCGTCGAGCCGGGACATCAGGCGGAATGGGTGTGGCTGTTGAAGGGCTTCGAGCGCATCACCGGCTGCCCGACCGGGCAGCGGCGCGCGGAGCTGCTCGCCACCGCGCTGCGCTATCGCGACGAGGCGACAGGGTGCCTGATCGATGAAGGCGATGACGTCGGCAACATCCGCCGCAGCACGCGCCGGCTGTGGCCGCAGACTGAGATCGCAAAGGCGTGGATCGCGCAAGCCGAGTCCGGCGAGGCGGGAGCGGCGGATGAGGCACGTCGGGCGCTGGTGCGGCTCGAACGGCATTATCTCAGCCATCCCGTCAAGGGCGGCTGGTTCGACCAGTTCGATCGCGACGGCAAGTCGCTGATCGACACCATTCCTGCGTCGTCGTTCTATCATGTTCTCTGCGCGGTCACGGAGGCGGAGCAGGTGCTTGAAAATTGAAGCTCTCTTGTATTGACGCGTTTTCTTCACGCGAACCGGTTCCCACTTCGCCTGAAAACGCTACAGCCAGCGCTTGCGCCGCTTGAAGCTCTTGAGGTTCTTGAAGCTCTTGCGCTGGTCGCCGGCGCCGCCGAGGTAAAATTCCTTGACGTCCTCGTTGTCGCGCAATTCGTCCGCGCTGCCGTCGAGCACGACCTTTCCCTGTTCCATGATGTAGCCGTGGCTTGCCACCGAGAGCGCCGCGCGCGCATTCTGCTCGACGAGCAGGATGGTAACGCCGAGGTCGCGGTTGATCTTCTGAATGATCGAGAACACCTCTTTCACCAGCAGCGGCGATAAGCCCATCGAAGGCTCGTCCATCAGGATCATCTTCGGGCGTGCCATCAGGGCGCGGCCGATGGCGAGCATCTGCTGCTCGCCGCCTGAGAGATAGCCGGCAAGGCCGGTCCGCTCCCTCAGGCGAGGGAAATAGTTGAAGACCATGTCGAGATCGGCTTCGACCTCGCGATCCCTGCGGGTGAAGGCGCCGAGCTTGAGGTTCTCCAGCGATGTCATGTCGGCGACGATGCGCCGCCCCTCCATCACCTGGAAGATGCCGCGGCGAACGATCTTGTCGGGGTCAATGCCGTTGATCCGTTCGCCTTCGAACAGGATCTCACCGCGCGTGACTTCGCCGTCTTCGGTCTTGAGCAATCCGGAGATCGCCTTCAGCGTCGTCGACTTTCCGGCGCCGTTGGCGCCCAAGAGCGCCACGATCGCGCCCTTCGGCACGTCCAGGCTGAGACCGCGCAGCACCAGGATGACGTCGTCATAGACGACTTCGATGTTGCGCACGGCGAGAAGGGGTGGCGCAGGGACGATGCTGGCGGAGGGACGGGTCGCTTCCGTGATTTCGGTCATTGGGTATGCCGCCAATCCGTGACTGTCGTGATGCCCGGGCTGGTCCCGGGCATCCACGTTCTTCGTGCCGCGTGTTCAGACGTGGATGGCCGGGACAAGCCCGGCCATGACGTCGGAGACTTCGATCACCAGCCCAGCAATTCCGGCTTGCGCGGCAGCTCGACTGTCTTGACCTTCTCGAGCTTGATCGTGCCCTTGGTCATGAGATCGTTCAGATCGCCGTCGGTCGCACCCGACACCTTGGTGCGATAGAGATCGACCTTCAGCGTGCCGCGATGGTCCTTCTCCGTCCAGGTCGAGGGATTGCAGACACCTTCCATTCCGGCCGGCACCCAATCCTTCTTCTGGTGGAAGCCCTTGGCAACGTTCTCACCGGTTGCGCCACCGTTCTTGGCGGCCCACTCGATGGCCTCCTTCATGTAGAGCGACGAGCAGACGGCCGCGACGTAGTGCACGGGGCGATAGACCTTGCCGGTCGGGTCGGACATCTTGGAGATCTCCATCACCATCTTCATGCCGGGTGCATCGCCGCCCCAGCTCACCGCGGTCCGCAGCGGGAAGATCACGCCGTTGGCGGCGTCACCGGCCGTCTTCGCAGCGTTCTCGTCCATGCCCCAAACGTTGCCGAGGAACTGGATCTCGACGCCGGCGGTCTTGCAGGCCTTCATCACCGAGATGTTGGATGCAGCGGTGTTGCCGAGATAGGCATAGTTGGCGCCCGAGGATTTCAGGCTCAGGCATTGTGCGCTGTAGTCACCCGGCGCGAGAGCGAACACCAGCGGCGGCAGCACCTCGAAGCCGAGCTCCTGCGCCATGGCTTCACCGGCAGCCTTCGGCGCGTTAGGATAGGGGTGATTGGCGCCCATATGCACGAATTTCGGCTTGCCGGACTTGCCCTTGGCCTTCCAGTCCTCCGCCGCCCACATCAGCATCGCACGCAGCGCGTCGGAATAGCTCGGGCCGTAGAAGAAGTTGTAGGGCGCGGGCTTGGCCTTGCCGCTGATGCCTTCGGGATCGGTGAGGGCGGCGGCATAGGACCCGGACATGTCGGGGATCTTGTCCTGAGCGAGGAAGCCGGTCAGCGCCTCGGTGTCGGCGGTGCCCCAGCCCATGATCGCGGCGACCTTGGTGTCCGGCGCCGACCATTTCTTATAGAGCGCGATCGCGCGCGGCACCTGGTATCCGTAGTCGTTGGTATCGACGTTGAGCTGCTTGCCTCCGACGCCGCCGTTCTTGTTGACCCAGGCGAAGGTATCGGCGACGGCCTGCCCATAGGGCGTGCCGACGTCGGAAGTGCCGCCGGAATAGTCCGCAAGATGCCCGATGGCGATCTGTGCCTGCGCGCCGGCCGAGAAAGCCGCGATCGCAAGAGCGAGCGATGCTGTGCTCAAAAGTGACTTTGTCTTCATGGGTCGGTCCTCCTTGTTTATTGTTTAAGTGAAGTTGCCCGCGCTCAATGCGAGAACGGGTAGAGTTTCCAATACGCCTTGATCTGCCGCCAGCGATGCGCAAGGCCGTCAGGCTCGAACATCAGGAATGCGATGATGATCACCCCGATCGCGATCTCGCGCAGAAAGGTGATGTTGTTGTTGAGCGAGAGCGCCTTGTCGATCGCGCCGCCCTTGAGATAGTGGCTGGCGAACTCCATCGCCTCGGGCAGCAGCACCACGAAGGCGGTGCCCATCAGCGTACCCATGATCGATCCGGTGCCGCCGATGATGATCATGGCCAGGAACAGGATCGAGCGCTCGATGCCGAAGCCTTCCTGGGAGACCACGAGCTGGTAGTGTGCGTAGAGCGCACCAGCGATGCCGGCGAAGAAGGCGGCAAGCCCGAACGAGAGCGTACGATACTTGGTGAGATTGATGCCCATGATCTCGGCGGAGAGATAATGGTCGCGGATCGCTACCAGCGCGCGGCCGTCGCGCGTGCGCATCAGATTGGTTACCAGAACGTAGCTCGCCAGCACGTAGGCCAGCACGACGTAGAAATATTGCCGGTCGCCGCGCAATGTGTAGCCGAAGATCGAGAACGGCTCGGCGCTCGCCGGCACCGAGCCACCGGAGAACCATTCGGCACGAGAGAAGAAGTCGAGCAGGATGTATTGCGCCGCGAGCGTCGCGATGACGAGGTAGAGGCCTTTCAGCCGCGCGGCCGGGATGCCGAAGATCAGTCCGACAAGCGCGGTGACGAGGCCTGCGAGCGGAATCGCGAAGAACACCGGGATCGGCGCGTTGTTGGAGATGTAGGCCGAGGTGAAGGCACCGAGCAGGAAGAAGGCGGCGTGTCCGATCGAAATCTGGCCGGTGAACCCGACCAGGATGTTGAGGCCCAGCGCCGCGATCGAGAAGATGCCGATCTGGATCAGGATGCTGAGCCAGTAGCCGCTGAATAACTGCGGCGCGAGGCACAGCAGAGCAATGCCAGCGATCGCGAAGTTGCGGCTGGTGGTGGTCGGAAAGATCGTGGTGTCCGCCGCGTAGGTTGTGCGGAAGTCACCAGCAGGGATGAGGGCAGGGCCGGCCATGGGTCAGATCCGCTCGATGTCATGGGTGCCGAACAGGCCATAGGGCTTGATCATCAGCACAATGATGAGGACGTAGAACGGCGCGATCTCGTAGAGATTGCCCCAGTGCAGGTATTCGCTGTCGACATACTGCGCGACATTCTCGAGCAGCCCGATGATGATGCCGCCGAGCACGGCGCCGCCGATGGAGTCGAGCCCGCCGAGGATTGCCGCCGGGAACACCTTGATGCCGTAGGCGGCAAGGCCCGACGACACGCCGTTCACGACCGCAACGACGACGCCGGCGACGGCCGAGACTGTTGCCGAGATCGCCCAGGCCATCGCGAATACGCTCTTCACGGAGATGCCGAGCGATTGGGCGACCTGCTGGTTGAAGGCGGTGGCGCGCATGGCGAGGCCGTACTTCGAAGCGCGGAAGAACCAGGCCATGCCGATCATCATCGCGACCGACACGACGAGGCTCATGACATAGACGGTCTGGATCTGGAGGCCGAACAGGCTGACGGACTGGCTCTCGAACACGCGCGGAAACGGCTGCGGGTTGACGCCGAACATCCATTTTAGTGTCGCCTGGAGCACGGTGGACAGGCCGATCGTCACCATGATCACGGAGATGATGGGCTCGCCTATCATCGGCCGCAGAATCAGGACCTGGACGGCGATGCCGAACATAAACATGAACACCAGCGTGATCGGCATGCCGATCCAGAACGGCACTTGGTATTTCGCCAGCAGCGCCCAGCACACCCAGGCCCCGACCAGCAGCAATTCACCTTGCGCGAAATTGACGACCTGCGTCGCCTTGTAGATCAGCACGAACGACATCGCGACCACGCCATAGAGCGTTCCGACCACGAGACCGTTGACCAGGAGCTGGATGAGAAAGGCGGTGTTCATGCCAATTGACCCAATTCGTCATTGCCGGGCTTGGCCCGGCAACCCATCGACGCGGAAGAAAGCGTGTTCGGAAGTGGATGGATGCGCGGGTCAAGCCGGCGCTTGGCGATTCCTTGTGTCACTCCGCTGCCTCCGCCATGTGCCCATGCCCGCCGAGATCCACCACACGGAGCGTGGTGCGCACCCGCTGCGTGGTGCCGTCCTGGAAGCGGATTGCGGTGTCGACGGGGATGTCGGAGACGCCGCGGTAGATGGCGTCGATGATGCCCTCGTATTTCTCGTTGATGACGCTGCGGCGGACCTTTCGCGTGCGGGTGAGCTCGCCATCGTCGGCATCGAGCTCCTTGTACAGCAGCAGGAAGCGCGAGATGCGCTGGGCCGGCGGCAGCGTGGCGTTGACGGTCTCGACTTCCTTCCGGAGCAGCGCGTAGACCTCGGGCCGTGAGGCGAGGTCGCTGTAGGTCGTAAACGACAGTCGGTTCTTCTCCGCCCATTTCGAGATGATGGAATAGCGGATGCAGATCATCGCCGCGAGCGCGTCGCGGCCGGCGCCAAGCACCACGGCTTCGGCGATATAGGGCGAGAACTTCAGCTTGTTCTCGATGAATTGCGGCGAGAAGCGTTCGCCGCGCGAGGTTTCGGCGAGATCCTTGATGCGGTCGATGACGACCAATTGCCCCTTGTCGTTGAAATAGCCGGCATCACCGGAGCACAGCCAGCCGTCCTTGAGGTCGGCGACGCTGGCCTCGGGATTCTTGTAGTAGCCGAGGAACATGTTGGGATGGCGTACCACGATCTCGCCGACGCCGTGAACGTCGGCATTATCGATGCGGATCTCGACACTATCGGCCATCGGCACGCCGGTCGTATCGGGGTCGACCTTGCCCTCGGGATGCAGCGTGTACGCTCCAAGCAACTCGGTCTGGCCGTACAGCGTGCGCAGCGGCACGCCCATGGCCTGGAAGAACTTGAAGGTTTCGGGGCCGAGCGCGGCGCCGCCGGTTGCCGCCGAGCGCAGCCGGGTGAAGCCGAGGCGGTCGCGCAGCGCGCGGAACAGGATCGCATCGGCAAAGCCGGATCGCTTGCCCTGTTCGAGCGCGGCAAGGCCGGACTTCATGCCGATGTCGAACAGGCGCTGCTTGAACGGCGTGGCGTCCATGACCTTGGCGCGCACGTCGGCGGCGATCGATTCCCAGACGCGGGGCGCGAACAGCACGAAGGTCGGTGCGATCTCGCGCAGATCGTTCATCATCGTGTCGGGCTCTTCGACGAAGTTGATCTTCATCCGGCACAAGAGGCCTTTGCCGAGCACGTACACCTGTTCCATGATCCAGGGCAGCGGCAGCACCGATACGTATTCGTCGTCGGGTCCCTTCGGGTCGAAGGCGAGATAGGTCGCGCAGTGGCCAAGCACGCGGCCCGCCGCCAGCATCGCAAGTTTCGGATGCGAGGTGGTGCCTGACGTCGTGCAGAGGATCGCGACGTCCTCGCCTTTCGTCGCATCGACCAGCTTGTCGTAAAGCTCCGGCTCGCGCGCTGCACGTGCCCGGCCGAGCTCGGCAAACTTGTCCGCCGACATCAGCCTGGGATCGTCATATTTCCGCATGCCGCGTGGATCGGAATATATGATGTGCTTCAGCTTCGGCGCACGGTCGGCGAGGGTGAGCAGCTTGTCGACCTGCTCCTCGTCTTCGGCGAAGACGAGCTGCGCCTCGCCATAGTTGAGGAGATAGGATGCTTCCTCGTCCAGCACGTCGCGATAGAGCCCGAGGCTGAGACCCCCGATGGCGTGCGTCGCCACTTCCGCGGCGACCCAGTCCGGCCGGTTGTCGCCGATGATCCCAATGACATCGCCACGGCCGAGACCGAGCTCGACGAGACCGAGCGCGAAGTCGCGCACCCGCGTCTGGTAGTCGCTCCACGTGAAGATGCGCCACAGCCCAAGATCCTTCTCGCGCAGGGCGATCTCGTTGCCGTGCTCCCTGGCGTTGAGCCGGAGCATCTTGGGATAGGTATCAGCCTGCGCGACGCGGCTTGCGTAGTCCATCATGCCGCGCTCTCCTGCGCCGGCCGGGCATCGTCCGGATCGACCAGCACCTCGTCCTCCTCGCCGAGATAAGCGCGCTTGACGTGAGGATCGGCGAGCACGGCCGCGGGATCGCCCTCGGCGATCTTCTTGCCGAAATCGAGCACCATGACGCGGTGGGAGATGTCCATCACCACGCCCATGTCGTGCTCGATCATCACCACCGTCATCCCGAACTCCTCGTTGAGATCGACGATGTAGCGGGCCATATCTTCCTTTTCCTCGAAATTCATGCCGGCCATCGGCTCGTCGAGGAGGATGAGGCGCGGTTCCAACGCCATTGCGCGGGCAAGCTCCACGCGCTTCCGCAGGCCATAGGAGAGGGTGCCGGCGGTAGCTTTTCGCACCGACTGGAGGTCGAGGAAGTCGATGATCTCCTCGACCTTGCGGCGGTGCTCGAGCTCTTCCTTGCGCGCACCGGTGAGCCAGTACAGCGAGCCCGTGAGGAAATTGTTCTTCAGCAGGTGATGGCGGCCGACCATGATGTTGTCGAGCACGCTCATGTGGTGGAACAGCGCCAGGTTCTGGAAGGTGCGGCCGATGCCGAGCGAAGCTCGGGCGTTTGGCGTCAAGCCCGTGATGTCGCGGTCCTGGTAGAAGAGCTGGCCTTCGGTCGGCTTGTAGCGACCGGAAATACAGTTCACGATCGAGGTCTTGCCGGCGCCGTTGGGGCCGATGATCGAGAACAGCTCGCCTTCCCCGATGGCGAAGCTGACGTCGGTCAGCGCACGGACGCCGCCGAATCGCAAGGACACGCCGCGCACTTCAAGACTGGTAGCCACCAAACGAATCCCTCCCGGTCACGGCGCTTTTTTCGGCGCTCTTCGTCCGTTCTGTCGGGCGATCCTAGTACGGCGGTCGCGGTGAGGCCATGCAGCAGATGGTCTCGACCGGCGCGGCGCCACTCTCGATCCCGTTTGGGCCCGAGAGCCGTATCGCCCGAGGTGGCTCTCAATAGGGGAAAGCGCTATTTTGAAATGTCTCCCGGCTGACAATTCTGCGACAAAGTTTGTTGGGCGACTGCGACCTTCATCTTTGGTCGAATGGCGGTCGAAATCGTCATGCTGCAATGCAGCAGAAGGCGGAGTGACAAAACGGTGCGGCTGGCCGCGAGATCATGATTTCAGAAGATCACCTGAAGCGCGTTGCCGCCTGGTCGCGCGAGCTTGCGCCAGCGGAAATCGAGGTCGCGCGTGCCGGAATCACGGAGCGGTCCTACGGCACCGGCGAAACCGTGTTCATGCGCGGTGACATCTTTGGCTATTGGGCCGGCATGGTGAGCGGCCTTGCCCGCATGGGCGGGGTCTCGCGCGACGGCAAGGAGACCAGCCTTGCCGGGCTGACGGCGGGGGCCTGGTTCGGCGAGGGCAGTGTGCTCAAGAACGAGCCGCGCCGTTACGACGTGGTCGCACTGCGCGACAGCCGCGTCGCACTGATGGAACGCAGTGCCTTCATGTGGCTGTTCGAGAACAGCGTCGGCTTCAACCGCTTCCTGGTTCGCCAGCTTAATGAGCGGCTTGGTCAGTTTATCGGTATGCTCGAGGTCAACCGCACCCTGGATGCCACCGCGCGCCTCGCCCGCAGCATTGCTTCGCTGTTCAACCCGATCCTCTATCCGGAATCGACCGCGCATCTGGAGATCACCCAGGAGGAGATCGGGGCGCTGTCCGGCATGTCCCGCCAGAACGCCAATCGCGCGCTCAACCGGCTGGAGAAAGAGGGGCTGCTGCGGCTGGAATATGGTGGCGTCACCATCCTCGACATCGAGCGACTGCGCGGGTACGGGGACTAGCGTGCATTGGCGGGGGCGTGCACCGGCCAGAGGTCGGCGCGCCAGCGCACGGCGATCGCCAACATCGCGACGAACCCTGCGACGGTATAGAGCGCACCCGTCGCGGAATAGCCGATGATGTCGATCAGGCTGCCGGCCGCGAGCAGTCCGATGGGCAGGCCGTAGATCACCATCATGCGCACGCCCATGACGCGGCCGCGCAGATGCGCGCTCGCTGCCCGCATCAGGATCACGGCGGCCGAAATCATCGACATGCTCTGGGCAATGCCGGCAAGAACGAGGCAGGCCATGGCTACCGGCAAGGTCCCGGCCTCGACGAACACCAGCAGCATGGCGTACCAGGCCAGCGTTGCGCCGATCAAAAGCCGGGCAATGCGTACGCCGCTGACCAGGCTGAGCGTGATCGAGCCGATCAGAGATCCGATGGCGAAGCTTGCCGAGAGGTAGCCGAGGCCGGCCTGGTCGGTATGAAAGATGTCCCGCGCGATGTAGGGCAACAATCCGCCGGTAAAGGGAAATGCGGTGAGATTGGCAAGGAAGGCGACGCACAGCGCTGCGCGCATTCCCGGCCCATTCCAGGCGTAGACGATCCCTTCCTTGAGGTCGCCGAATAAACGGGAAACGAAATGGCTGTTTGCCGGAAGATCGGTCGTGGTGAGGGTCCTTTTCGGCCGGGTCAGGCAGAGCATGAGAAGTGCGGCTGCGAGGTAGAGGCAGGCGATCACCACATACACGAGACCGATTCCGAGGACGGCAAACAGGCCGGCGCCCGTCAACGCACCGGCGATCCGCGCGCTGTCCTGGGTCGTGCGCCCAACGCTGATGGCGGCGACCAGCTGCTCCGCCGGCATGATCTCGGCAAGCAGTGCGCCCCGGACGCCGAGATCCGACGGGCGGATCACGCCCATGATCGCGACAATGATCATGACGCTCAGCGGCGACAAATGACCGGTCAGGGCCAGGACCATGATGGTCGACGACAGCGCCGTGTACGCAAGACGCATCGCGACGAGGAGATCGCGATGACCGATGCGGTCGCCGATCATGCCGAATACGGGCGCAACCAGTGTTCCGACGAACTGGAGCGAAGCAAGTACGGTGAGCAGGAGCACCGATCCGGTTTCAACCAGGATATACCAGCCGAGCACCAACGTCTCGATCTCGAACGCCCACGAGGTGAGCAGGTCGGAGGGCCACTGGAAGCGATAGTTGCGGATGCGGAATGGCGCGAGCGCAGAACTTCGTGCTGTGCTCAAGGCGCGACGGCTCGTGTCACGGCGATTCCCTGCCCGTGTGATTTCTTTTCATTTCCCGCAAGGTAGGGCCGGCGACGCGCGTGTCAATCTGAACTGCCGCATGCCGCTCCCGCGCTGAGCTCCTATCTGTCGGTCGCCGGCTTCCGCTCGGCCAGCGTTGTGGCCATTGCCGAGATCAATGGACGCATGAAATAGGCGTCCTCTGGTGGCGAGATGTCAGTGCGCAGAGCATGCGCAGCGAGCTCACCGGAGACGGCCGGGCCGACCGAGGCGATCAGCGTGCGCTCGAGCCCGGCCCGAAGACGCGCCTCGATGCCATGCGCCTTCGCTGCCTCGATCAGGCGGCGAACCTGGCCGAGATTGGTCAGGGCAATGGAATCGATCCGGCCTGCGGCCATGTCGTCGATCGCGGCGACGATGTTTGCATCCGCCGCCTTGGAATCGTAGACATAGGGCAGCACGGTGTCGACCTCGGCCCCTTGCGCGGCCAATGCGCCGGTCAGCGCGCTGTGGTCCTTGTCCGGATAGAGCTGAAGGCCGACGCGCCGTCCGTTCAGGTCGAGCTTGGCAAGCATGTCGATCACGCCTTCGGTGGTCGGTTTCTCGGTGGTCTGCTGCGCCTCGAGACCGATCTCGCGCAGCGCCTTGCCCGGCTTCGGGCCGCGGGTGAATTTGCGGGTCTTGGCAAGCGCCGAGACGAGGGCGGAGTCGAGCCCGCGGGTGCGGGCGAGCTTCATGATCCGACGCAGACCTTCGCCCGTCATCAGCACGAGATCGTCAAATGGCTGGTCGATCGCACGGTGGATCCAGGCTTCGACCGGGGCGGGGTCCGCTGCATCGTGAATGGTGAACATCGGGCACTGCACGACCTCGGCGCCTTGCTCGACCAGGAGCTTCGAGAACTGCGCCTCCTCCCGCGTTTCCAGGATTAGGATACGGTAACCGTTCAAGCGGTCGGCCATGGGTATGCTCCGGTCAGAATTCGCAATCGTCCGTTCATCCTGACTCTGGGCGCGGGATTGGCGCAAGGGCGTGGTCGATGCTAGAGCAGGGCGCAAATCGCAGATAGTTCCGCTGCACAAACCTTCATCGAGAGCCATGCCCGACCATCAATATGTCCTGACCCTGTCCTGTCCGGATCGTCCCGGCATCGTCTCGGCGGTTTCGACGTTCCTCGCCCACAATGGACAGAACATCCTCGACGCCCAGCAGTTCGACGACGTCGAGACCAGGAAGTTCTTCATGCGGGTGGTGTTCACAGCGGCCGACCTCGCCGTGGAATTGTCGGCGCTCCAGACCGGCTTTGCCGCGATCGCCGAGCGCTTCGGCATGGAGTGGCAGATGCGCGACCGCGCTACGCATCGCAAGGTGATGCTGCTCGTGTCGAAATCCGACCACTGCCTGGTCGACATCCTCTACCGCTGGCGCACTGGCGAATTGCCGATGATTCCGACCGCGATCGTGTCCAACCATCCGCGCGAGGTCTATGCCGGACTCGATTTCGGCGGCATTCCGTTTCACCACCTGCCTGTCACCAAGGAGACCAAGCGCGAGCAGGAGGGGCAGATCATGGATCTCGTCGGCAAGACGAAGACCGATCTCGTCGTGCTCGCCCGCTACATGCAGATCCTCTCGGACGATCTCTCGGGAAAGCTGTCGGGGCGTTGCATCAACATCCACCACTCGTTCCTGCCGGGCTTCAAGGGCGCAAAGCCCTACCACCAGGCGCATGAGCGCGGCGTCAAGCTGATCGGCGCGACCGCACATTACGTGACGCGCGACCTCGACGAGGGGCCGATCATCGACCAGGACGTCGAGCGCATCAGCCATCGCGACACGCCGGAAGATCTGGTTCGCAAGGGCCGTGACATCGAGCGCCGCGTGCTGGCACGGGCCATCCGCTACCATCTCGACGATCGTGTCATCCTTAACGGCCGCAAGACGGTGGTGTTCGTGGATTAGGTGGAAGTCATTCCGGAGCGCGCGAAGCGCGAATCCGGAGATCTCGAGATTGCAGGTTTTCGATGCTGACGCATCGCCCTGGAACAACGGCGGCGGGTCAACGCATCTCGTTGCCCGAAGTGGTGCCCGTCGCACCCTTCTGCGACTGCTCCTCCTTTTCGCGCTCCGCCGCCGGCAGCAGCCGCTTGCGTTCGCGTTCCCTCATGTAGGCGTCGTACTGCGGTGTGCCCGGACGCGGCGGAGCATCGGCCGGCAGGCCCCCGGCCCATTGCGGGACGTAGTCGCCCATCCCGGCGGAAAGCCTCTCGTTGACCGTCCCACAGCCCGACATTCCTGCGGCAAGCGCAACGATAGCGAGGGCGGAACGAAAATTCCTGGGCATTGTGTGAGCGCGCACGCATTCGATCATCTGGCGCCGGCTGAGCCGGCGGACGGGAGAGTAGCCATCAACAAGGTAAAATAGACTTATTCGAGGTAGGTAGTTTATTACCAAATGCGCGGAGCCAAGGAAGGCGGATGTACAAATACTGCAAAAGAAAGACGCAATTCTCCATCCGCTTGGCCCGCCGCACTTCTAAACTGCGAGGCGCGGTTCGAGCCCAACACAAATCGGTGCGACGGAAGGGTTTTATTGACAAGTTCATTTTCTTTGTACATTCGTGCAAATTACGGCGACCGCATCCGGGTGCTCGAGCTATCCCGGCGTAAGCCGTGGCATGCTTCCATACGACGGTCACGGGCTTGCGCCGAAGAGTCGCCAAACGTCCGATTGACAAGGAGGGCGCGAAAGACGCCCATGTGGTGCGCGACGATCACTCCGCGCAGAGCCAACGGTTGAGGCAAAGGACCGGGCACTCGGTCCAGGCACAAGAGTCAGGAATGAAGGGGAGGGACATCTGATGTTCGAACGCAAACAATTGTCTCATAGGGCGATTGGTAAGGCGACTTGGGCTGCTGCCGTTACGGCCATTGCAGGCCTTGCCGGTCTCGCGCCAGTCAAGGCCGCGGACAGCGTCAAGATCGGTCTGATCCTGCCGATGACCGGCGGCCAAGCCTCGACCGGCAAGCAGATCGAGAACGCGATCAAGCTCTACATGCAGCAGAAGGGCGACACCGTCGCCGGCAAGAAGATCGAGATCATTGTCAAGGACGACGCCGCGATCCCGGACAAGACCAAGACCGCCGCGCAGGAATTGATCGTCAACGACAAGGTCAGTTTCATCGCCGGGTTCGGCGTGACGCCGGCCGCGCTTGCCGCCGCACCGCTGGCCACGCAGGCCAAGATTCCGGAAATCGTGATGGCAGCCGGCACCTCCATCATCACCGAGCGTTCGCCTTACATCGTTCGCACCAGCTTCACGCTGGCGCAGTCCTCGACCATCATCGGTGATTGGGCCGCCAAGAACGGCATCAAGAAGGTCGCAACCCTGACTTCCGACTACGCACCGGGCAACGACGCGCTGAATTTCTTCAAGCAGCACTTCACGGCCGGCGGAGGCGAGGTGGTCGAAGAGGTCAAGGTTCCCCTGCAAAACCCTGACTTCGCGCCGTTTCTCCAGCGCATGAAGGACGCCAAGCCCGACGCGATCTTCGTCTTCGTGCCGGCGGGCCAGGGCGGCAACTTCATGAAACAGTATGCCGAGCGCGGGCTCGACAAGGCCGGCATCAAGGTGATCGGGCCCGGCGACGTCACGGACGACGACCTGCTCAACAACATGGGGGATGCCGTGCTCGGCACCGTCACGGCGCATCTCTATTCCGCGGCGCATCCCTCGCAGATGAACAAGGATTTCGTCGCAGCCTACAAGAAGGCTTTCGGCAACCGTCCGGGCTTCATGGCTGTGGGTGGCTATGACGGCATCCATCTGATCTACGAGGCATTGAAGAAGACGGGCGGCGACACCAACGGCGACAAGCTGATCGAAGCCATGAAGGGCCAGAAGTGGGAGAGCCCGCGCGGCCCGATCTCGATCGATCCCGAGACCCGCGACATCGTGCAGAACATCTACATCCGCAAGGTCGAGAAGGTCGACGGCGAACTCTACAACGTCGAATTTGCGACGTTCGAAGCCGTCAAGGATCTCGGCAAGACCAAGAAGTGATGCGCGAGAGCAGGGTATCCCGGGGGCGCATTGGACCGAAACCGGGATCTCGCAATTGCTGAAACGAGATTCCGGGTTCAGCGCCCAGCGCTGCCCGGAATGACGAGTGATGACCCAGGGGTTTTCCGCTCCCGATGACCGCAATCCTCACCAACCTGTTCGATGGCGTTGCCTACGGCATGCTGCTGTTCGTGCTCGCCTGCGGACTTGCGGTCACGCTCGGGCTGATGAACTTCGTCAATCTTGCCCACGGCGCGTTTGCCATGGCCGGCGGCTACGTCTGTATGGTGTTGGTCAACAGGATGGGCTGGCCGTTCTTCGCGGCCCTGCCGCTCGCTTTCGTCTCATCTGCAGCGATTGGCATTGCGCTGGAGCGTACGCTGTACCGCCACCTCTACGCGCGCAGCCATCTCGACCAGGTGCTGTTTACCATTGGCCTGACCTTCATGTCGGTTGCGGCCGTCGATTACATCCAGGGCTCGTCCCGGGTGTTCATCAATCTGCCGGCCGCGCTTCAGGGCCAGTTCGACCTGTTCGGCGTCGGCATCGGCCGATACCGGCTGATGATCATCGTGATCTGCGGCTTGCTTACCATCGCGCTTCAGCTGGTGCTGGCGAAGACGCGGTTCGGCAGTCGCCTGCGCGCAGCGGTTGACGACCCCCGCGCCGCGAGCGGTCTCGGCATCAACGTGCCGCAGGTGTTCGCGCTCACCTTTGCCTTCGGTTGCGGACTTGCCGGCCTCGGCGGCGCGCTCAGCGCCGAGATTCTCGGCCTCGATCCATACTTCCCGCTGAAATTCATGATCTACTTCCTGATCGTGGTCACCGTTGGCGGCTCCTCTTCGATCACCGGCCCGTTCCTGGCCTCACTCCTGCTCGGCATCGGCGACGTCGCTGGCAAGTATTACGTGCCGAAGATGGGGCCGTTCGTGATCTACACCATCATGATCGTGATCCTGATCTGGCGTCCGAACGGCCTGTTCGGTCGCACGGCCGCGCGTTGAGTTCGCCGATGAGCGCTGCTTCCGACGTTGGTTATAACGCCCAGCGCCAGGCGCGCTGGCATTACGGTGAAATCGCCTTCTGGCTCATCGTGCTGTCCTGCGGGTTCCTGTTTCCGTCTCGCTACCTGATCATGACCGATATCCTGCGGCTGGCGCTGTTCACGATGTCGCTCGATCTTATCTTGGGTTATGCCGGCATCGTCTCCCTCGGCCACGCCGCCTTCTTTGGCGTCGGCGCCTATGCGGCGGGCCTTCTCGCACTTCACGGCATCATCAATGAGCCGGTGCTCGCGCTGATCGCCGCTGGCCTTGCTGCCATGGTGCTCGGTTTCGCCACCAGCTTCCTCGTGATCCGCGGCGTCGACCTGACACGCTTGATGGTGACGCTCGGCATCGCCCTACTGCTGGAGGCGCTCGCCGAACGCTTCTCCAACATCACCGGCGGCACCGACGGCCTGCAAGGCATCGAGATGCAGCCGATTTTCGGCCAGATCCCGTTCGACATGTTCGGCAAGGCGGGCTTCTTCTACTCGCTGGCCGTGCTGTTCCTGCTCTTCCTGTTCGCACGCCGCGTCGTGCATTCGCCGTTCGGCCTGTCACTGCGCGCGATCAAGAACAATCCGCTGCGCGCCGCCGCGATCGGCATCCCCGTCAACTGCCGCCTGATCGCAGTTTATACCCTGGCAGCGTTCTATGCCGGCATTGCGGGGGCGCTGTTCACCCAGACCACCGCGATCGCCTCGCTCGATGTCTTTGCCTTCGAGCGATCCGCCGACCTGATGCTGGTCCTCGTCATTGGCGGCACCGGCTATCTCTATGGCGGGCTGATCGGCGCGGTTGTCTTCCGCCTGCTCCAGGAATTGTTCTCCACCATTACCCCGCAATACTGGCAATTCTGGATCGGCCTCGTGCTGGTCGTGATCGTGCTGGTCGGCCGCCAGCGCATGCACCGGTGGGTACTCTATGTGCCCAATCTGATCCTCAGGATGGTCGCCGGGCGCAAGGCTGTCGTCGCTGTGCCGGAGGGCGACGCATGACCATCGCGCTCGAAACGAAGAACCTCGAAAAGCAGTTCGGCGGCCTGCGCGTCACCCGCGATCTGTCCTTGAAGGTCGAGCAGGGGGCCCGCCACGCGCTGATCGGCCCGAACGGGGCCGGCAAGACCACGGTCATCAACCAGCTCACCGGAGTGCTCAAGCCGAACTCGGGCCGCATCCTGCTCGAGGGCCAGGACATCACCGATCTGCCCGTGCACAGGCGCGTGCTGCGTGGCTTGTCGCGCACCTTCCAGATCAACCAGCTCTATCCTGACCTGACTCCGCTCGAGACTATCGGGCTCGCGGTCTCGGAGCGCCTCGGCCATGGCGGCGACTGGTGGCGGCGCATGGGCACGCGCAATGACGTCAACGACGAAATCGCCGATCTGCTTACGCGCTTCCATCTGCTCGATGCCATGAACGAGCAGACCGTGACGCTGCCTTATGGCAAGCAGCGGCTGCTCGAGATCGCGGTCGCCATCGCAACCAAGCCGCGCGTCTTGCTGCTCGACGAGCCGGCCGCCGGCGTGCCCGAGAGCGAACGGCATGACATTCTTGCCGTGGTCGGCGCGCTGCCGCGCGATGTGACCGTACTCCTGATCGAGCACGACATGGACCTCGTCTTCTCCTTTGCCGACCGCATCTCGGTGCTGGTCTCGGGCGCTCTGCTCACGGAAGGGCCACCCGAGCAGGTCGCGCGCGATCCGCAGGTGAAGGCCGTCTATCTCGGCGAGGAAGCGGTCGATGTCTGACCTGCTCGCGATCGATTCACTTCGCGCCGGTTATGGCGAGGCGGTGGTCCTGCCGAACATGTCGCTGGGCCTTGCCGAGGGACAGGTGCTGGCGCTGCTCGGCCGCAACGGCACCGGCAAGACGACGTTGATCAACTCCATCGTTGGCGTCACCCGCTGCTTCTCCGGCTCGATTGCGCTCGCCGGCACGGATCTTACCTTGCTCCGGCCTGACCAGCGGGCACGTGCCGGCATCGGCTGGGTGCCGCAGGAGCGCAACATCTTCCGCTCGCTCACGGTAGAGGAGAACATGACCGCGGTGGCGCAGCCGGGTCCCTGGACCTTCGAGAAGGTCTACGAGATGTTCCCGCGACTGAAGGAGCGGCGAAGCAATTTCGGCAACCAGCTTTCCGGCGGCGAGCAGCAGATGCTGGCGATCGGCCGCGCGCTGACCCTCAATCCGAAAGTGCTGCTGCTCGATGAGCCGACGGAGGGTCTTGCTCCCATCATCGTCGAGGAACTGCTGAAGGCGATCGGCAGCATCACGCGGGCAGGCGGGATCTGCTCGATCATCGTCGAGCAGAATGCCCAAAAGATTCTGGGGCTGGCCGATCGCGTTGTGATATTGGAGCGCGGAACGATCGTCCATGATGCCCCAAGCGCCGCGCTGAAGGCCGACCCGTCGGTCCTGGAGCGCCACCTCGGCGTCACAGGGACGGCGGCCCACTAGAAAACCTTTGGGAGTAAAGAATGCAGCGAACCAGAGCCCCCTTCCGCGCCGACGAGGTCGGCAGTCTCCTGCGCCCGGCCAAGATCAAGGAAGCCCGCACTCGTCTCGAGAAGGGCGAAATCTCGGCCGACGATCTGCGCAAGATCGAGGACATGGAGATCGAGAAGGTCGTGCACAAGCAGGCCTCGATCGGGCTCAAGCTCGCGACCGACGGCGAATTCCGCCGCTCCTGGTGGCACTTCGACTTCCTGGCGAAGTTGACCGGCTGCGAGCTGTTCCACCCCGACACCGGCATTCAGTTCGCGGGCGTGCAAACCCGTCACGACGCGGTCCGCGTGATTGGCAAGCTCGACTTTCCCGACGATCATCCGATGCTCGACCACTTCCGCTTCCTGAAGAAGTGCGCCGACCAGGCGCATGTCACCGCCAAGATGACGATCCCGTCGCCGGCGGTGCTGCACTTCCGCGGCGGGCGCAAGTCGATTTCGAAGGACGTCTATCCCGATCTCGACGCCTTCTATGAAGACTTAGGCAAGACCTACCGCAAGGCCGTGAAGGCGTTCTACGACGCGGGCTGCCGCTATCTCCAGTTCGATGACACGGTCTGGGCGTATCTCTGCTCGCAGGACGAATTGCAGAAGGCGCGCGAGCGCGGCGACAATCCGGACGGTCTGCAGCAGATCTATGCGCGCATCATCAACTATGCGCTGGCCGAAAAGCCTGCCGACATGGTGGTGACGACGCATGTCTGCCGCGGCAATTTCCGCTCGACCTGGATCTCCTCGGGTGGCTACGAGCCGGTCGCCGAGACCATGCTGGCCGGCACCAATTATGACGGCTACTTCCTCGAATACGACAGCGATCGCGCCGGTGGCTTCGAGCCGCTGCGCTTCCTGCCTAAGGGCAACAAGGTCGTCGTGGTCGGCGTCATCACTTCGAAGTTCGGCGAGCTCGAGAAGAAGGACGACATCAAGCGCCGCCTGGAAGAAGCCGCCAAGTTCGCTCCCCTGGAGCAGCTCGCCCTCTCTCCGCAATGCGGCTTCGCCTCGACGGAAGAGGGCAACATCCTCTCCGAGGAAGAGCAATGGGCCAAGCTCAGCCTCGCGGTCGAGATCGCGAAGGAAGTGTGGGGGAACTAAGGCGTACGCGCTCCGGCGCACGAGTACCGCGAGCCTTCACTACATACTCACCGTCATTCCCCGCGAAAGCGGGGAGTCCGGTACGCTGCGGCTTCTCGGGTCAATCATTGGCGTCACGGAGCACTGGATTGCCCGGTCAAGCCGGGCACGACAGCTCAGCGTTGTGGCGAACAACATGGCAATCAAGGTCAATCCGACCTCATTTCTCCGCCAGATGAACCTCGCCCAGCAGTGACGAGTTCGAGCGCTCGGCTGCTCGTTCTTCGCGGCCGATCCCTCAGCCCCACCGCGTCAGCTTCGACAGCCGCGCGTCGCGCCTTCGCCCTCGGGTCGCTTCACCGGCGCGCTCGCGTGCCGAATCAGGGGACGTTCGCCGGCGCATATACCCGGCGCCCGATCCGCTATTCCCAGAGTGGGCAGAATTTGCTACGTCCGAGCGACCCAATCGCTCTGCCCACGGCATTCCCACCGCATGAAGAACGACGAAATCCTGAGCCAGATCACCGAGTTCTGCCGGAAGGCGGACATGGCGGAATCGACGTTCGGCCGGCGCGCGGTAAACGATGGGAAGCTCGTGCATCGCCTGCGCGAGGGCAAGCGCATCACCATCGACACGCTCGAGCGAATCCAGGCCTATATGGCGGCGTCGATGGCCGGCGGCGCTCCGCCGCCGCGGGGGCTCCAGGTGCCGCCGGAAAAGCGTGATCCGCGCGGAAACTTCCGCTTCTTCGAGAACCGCCAAAAATACCTGCTGTTCGTCCACACCTGCAGCGAAAAGCGTGTGATCGCGGACAGGGTCGCCCTGGAGCTTGCCTCGATCCATCCGCGACCTCCGGCGCTGCGCCTGTTTGACGCCGGGGTCGGCGACGGCACGGTGCTGGCGCGGGTGCTGCGCGCGACGCACCAGCGCTTCCCGCATATGCCGTTCTACGTTGCCGGGAAGGAACTCAGTCTCGAGGACCTGCGCCTCACGCTCGAGAAGGTGCCTGACCGCATTTTTGAGCATCCGGCGTCGGTATTCGTCTTTACCAACATGTTCTATGCGGAAGCGCCCTGGCTCACGCCGGCGTCGCCTGCAGCGGCGGCCGCTACCGTGTGGCACGAAGTCCCGCTTCGCGGCGCTTCATCGGGCGAGTTCGAGCAGCAGATTGCCGAGTTAAGGCCGTTCCTGGAGCAGAATTGGCGCGCGGCCATCAGCCCACGGACGGCCATGCCGCTCTACGAGCGGCCGGTCGTCCTCGTGCTCTACCGCGAAGACCACAGGTTCCTGCTGGATTCGACCATTCCGCGGCCGGGCCAGGCCGAAGCCAATTTCGACCTTGTCATCGCATCTCAACCCTATCGGGCTCTGTCCTCCGTCAATTTCCGGGCCAAGCGGATCATCGCGCCTCTGGCGCGAGCGCTTCGGCCGGGCGGTCGGTTGATCGGAATTCACTCCCATGGCCAGGATCCGGGCATGGAAATGATCCAGGCGATCTGGCCTGGAGAAAATCCTTTCTCGGTCAGCCGTCATGAGCTACTGCGTGCAGTTAAGTATGAACTTGGATCGGTGGGCCGCGACTTAAATTTTAATGCCTACGCGGATAACCGTTCGATCTTCAGGTATGATATGGAAGCGCTGCCCAACGAGGTCACCGGCACAATCGGAACCTCGACGGCCTTTGCAGCGTGGAATGCGGCGGTGTATGTCGCTCAGATTGAGGACGACCGGTTGACGGAAATGACTCAAAACGGCCGCACCCTGGATGCCGCCAGGGACGTGCTGCGAAAATACAACGGACTCTGGTTTCTCGACGAATCCTACGTCATCTCGCGCCGGCGTGATTGACATCATTCAAAGTAAACATCGCAAACGCCCGCCGGCTAGTGGCGGAACAAGGGGTTACTGATGCGCGCGTCCTATCTCTTCACCAGCGAGTCCGTCTCCGAAGGCCATCCGGACAAGGTCTGTGACCGGATTTCCGATGAGATCGTCGACCTGTTCTATCGTGAAGGGCCGAAGGCCGGCATCGATCCCTGGCAGATCCGCGCCGCGTGCGAGACGCTCGCGACCACCAACAAGGTGGTGATCGCCGGTGAGACCCGTGGTCCGAAGTCGGTGACCAACGAGCAGATCGAGAGCGTGGTCCGCAACGCGATCAAGGACATCGGCTACGAACAGGAAGGCTTCCACTGGAAGACCTGCGACATCGAGATCCTCCTGCATCCGCAGTCGGCCGACATCGCGCAGGGCGTCGATGCGCTGCAGCCGGGTGAGGTCAAGGAAGAAGGCGCGGGCGACCAGGGTATCATGTTCGGTTACGCCACCAACGAGACGCCTGATCTGATGCCGGCGCCGATCTTCTACGCCCACAAGATCCTGCGCCTGATCTCCGAAGCCCGCCACTCCGGCAAGGAGAAGGTGCTGGGTCCGGACTCCAAGAGCCAGGTCACCGTGCAGTACGAGAACGGCAAGCCGGTCGGCGTGCGCGAGATCGTGGTCTCGCACCAGCACCTGATCGAGGACATCTCGTCCAAGCAGATCCGCGACATCGTCGAGCCCTATGTGCGCGAGGCGCTGCCCAAGGACTGGATCACGCCGAAGACGATCTGGCACATCAATCCGACCGGCAAGTTCTTCATCGGCGGTCCCGACGGCGATACCGGCCTGACCGGCCGCAAGATCATCGTCGACACCTATGGCGGTGCGGCTCCGCATGGCGGCGGCGCATTCTCCGGAAAGGACCCTACGAAGGTCGACCGTTCGGCGGCCTATGCTGCGCGCTACGTTGCCAAGAACATCGTTGCCGCCGGTCTTGCCGACCGCTGCACGCTGCAGCTTGCCTACGCCATCGGCGTGGCGCGTCCGCTGTCGATCTACATTGACACCCACGGCACCGGTAAGGTGTCGGAGGACAAGCTCGAGAAGGCGGTGGCGCAGGCGATGGATCTGACGCCCCGCGGGATCCGCACCCATCTCGACCTCAACCGCCCGATCTACGCACGTACTTCTGCTTACGGTCATTTCGGCCGCACGCCCGACAACGAGGGTGGCTTCTCCTGGGAGAAGACCGACCTCGTCGAGCAGCTCAAGCGCGCGCTGTAGTCTCTAGCATCATTCCGGGGCGCCGCCACATCGGCACGCCCCGGGATCTTGATCCTTCGGCTCCGAGTTCGCCCGTTTTCACGAGTGCCCGGAATGACGAGCCAAACAAACAGGAACCCCCTATGAACGCGAAGCCCGGCTTCACCGACTACATCGTCAAGGACATTTCGCTGGCCGATTTCGGCCGCAAGGAGATCTCGCTCGCCGAGACCGAGATGCCCGGTCTGATGGCCACCCGCGAGGAGTACGGCCCGAAGCAGCCCCTGAAAGGCGCGCGCATCGCCGGCTCCCTGCACATGACCATCCAGACCGCTGTGCTGATCGAAACGCTTGCAGCCCTCGGCGCCGACATCCGCTGGGTGTCCTGCAACATCTATTCGACGCAGGACCACGCCGCGGCCGCGATCGCCGCCGCCGGCATTCCCGTGTTCGCCGTCAAGGGCGAGACGCTGACCGACTACTGGGACTACACCGCAAAGCTATTCGACTGGCACGGTGGCGGTCATCCGAACATGATCCTCGACGACGGCGGCGACGCCACCATGTACGTCCATCTCGGTCTGCGCGCCGAGAACGGCGACACTGCCTTCCTCGACAAGCCCGGCTCCGAGGAAGAGGAAGTCTTCTTCGCGCTTTTGAAGAAGCAGCTCAAGGAGAAGCCGAAGGGCTACTTCGCCGGGATCGCCAAGAGCATCAAGGGCGTTTCCGAAGAGACGACCACGGGCGTGCATCGTCTCTATGACATGCAGAAGGCAGGCACGCTGCTGTGGCCGGCCATCAACGTCAACGACAGCGTGACCAAGTCGAAGTTCGACAACCTCTATGGCTGCCGTGAGTCGCTGGTCGACGGCATCCGCCGCGGCACCGACGTGATGCTGTCGGGCAAGGTTGCGATGGTCGCCGGTTTCGGCGACGTCGGCAAAGGCTCGGCGGCGTCGCTGCGCCAGGCCGGGTGCCGCGTCATGGTGTCGGAAATCGACCCGATCTGCGCGCTGCAGGCGGCGATGGAGGGCTACGAGGTCGTGACCATGGAAGACGCCGCGCCCCGCGCCGACATCTTCGTCACCGCCACCGGCAACAAGGACATCATTACCATCGAGCACATGCGCGCGATGAAGGATCGCGCCATCGTGTGCAACATCGGGCACTTCGACAACGAGATCCAGATCGCGGCTCTCCGTAACCTGAAGTGGACCAACATCAAACCGCAGGTCGACGAGATCGAATTCCCCGACAAGCACCGAATCATCATGCTATCGGAAGGCCGCCTCGTGAATCTCGGCAACGCCATGGGTCATCCGTCCTTCGTCATGTCGGCGTCCTTCACCAACCAGACGCTGGCGCAGATCGAGCTGTTCGCCAACAACAAAGACGGCAAGTACGAGAAGAAGGTCTACGTGCTGCCGAAGACGCTCGACGAGAAGGTCGCGCGCCTGCACCTCGCCAAGATCGGCGTGAAGCTGACCGAACTGCGCAAGGACCAGGCCGACTACATCGGCGTCAAGCAGGAAGGCCCGTACAAGTCGGACCACTACCGGTACTGATTTGCTGGTTCGACCGCCCATCGACGCAAAGCCCCGGAGCGATCCGGGGCTTTCTTGTTTCGGCGCTTGGAATTCAACTCGCTTTGCAGTTGTTGCGCGGCTGATTGCCAATTGACGGCCAGCAGCGACGGGCGGACAATCCGCGCAGGCGGAGGAAACCATGCAACAAGAACACTTCGACGTCCTGATCGTCGGTGCCGGCTTGTCCGGCATCGGCGCGGGCTATCATTTGCAGACCAAGTGCCCCGGCAAGAGCTTCGTGATCCTGGAGGGGCGTGACTGCATCGGCGGCACCTGGGACCTGTTTCGCTATCCCGGCATCCGCTCGGACAGCGACATGTTCACGCTCGGCTATTCCTTCAAGCCCTGGACCGATCCGAAGGCGATTGCGGACGGGCCGCAGATCCTGAACTATGTGCGCGAGACCGCCGTCGAGAACGGCATCGACAAGCACATCCGCTTCCGCCATCGCGTCAAGCGTGCCTGCTGGTCCACGGCGGATGCGCGCTGGACGGTGGAAGCCGAGCGCATCTCAGGCGAAGGCGCTGCCGAGCTCGTGCGGTTCACCTGCAATTTCCTGTTCATGTGCTCGGGCTATTACAAATACGAGGCGGGCTACACCCCGGAGTTCACGGGCGTGACGGATTTCGCCGGCCGCGTCGTACACCCGCAGAAATGGACCGACGATATCGACTACGCGGGCAAACGCGTCGTTGTGATCGGTTCGGGCGCGACCGCGGTGACGCTGGTGCCTGAGCTCGCCAAGACGGCGGCGCACGTCACCATGCTGCAGCGCTCGCCAACCTATGTGGTGTCGAGGCCAGCGCAGGATCCCGTTGCCAACAAGCTGCGCCGCAATCTGCCGCCGCGCCTTGCCTATCATCTGATCCGCTGGCGCAACGTGATGTGGGGGATGTTCTTCTTCCAGCTCAGCCGGCGCCGGCCGGCCAAGGTGAAGGACCTCATCCTCAAGGGCGTGCAGATGGCCCTTGGTCCCGATTATGACGTCGCCACCCATTTCACGCCGCGCTACAATCCCTGGGATCAGCGGTTGTGCCTGGTGCCTGACGGCGACTTGTTCAAGGCTCTCCGGGAGCAGCGCGCATCCGTCGTCACCAGCGAGATCGATACGTTCACGCGCGACGGCATCCGGCTCAGGGATGGCCGCGAGCTTGCCGCCGACATCATCGTCACCGCGACCGGGCTGGTGCTCCAGGTGGTCGGCGGTCTCGAGGTCAGCGTCGACGGCCGCGCCGTCGATTTCGCGAGCAGGCTGACCTACAAGGGCATGATGTATGCCGACGTGCCGAACATGGCTTCCGCCTTCGGCTACACCAATGCGTCATGGACGTTGAAATGCGATCTCACCTGCGAATATGTCTGCCGGCTCATCAACTACATGGACCGGCACAATTTCCGCCAATGCATGCCGCACAATGACGACCCGAACGTCACCCTGCAGCCATCGCTCGACTTCACCTCGGGTTATGTACAGCGCTCGATTGCGAAGATGCCGAAGCAGGGCTCGAAGCGGCCGTGGCGGCTGTATCAGAACTACGCGCTCGACATTGTCTCCCTGCGCTTCGGCCGGATCGACGACGGTGTGATGCGATATTCGTGATCGCACCGACAATGCGTTGTTTTGCGTATACTGCGCTTGGGTTGAATCGGCGATGGTTCCTGGACGGTTAACGCGGATTTAACGGATGAGTCCTAGCCTGTCTCGGCCGGGGTTACTCGCAAGGCCGAGGTGAGCCCAATGGAAGCCCAGAAGATCGCGGTCGACGCCGTCGTCGCGCTGACCGATTGCGACCGCGAAGCCGTCATTGCCTTCATCCGCCGGCTTTACCTGGCGGGCGTCACCGATCCCAAGCGCCTGACCTTCAAGGGGCTCCAGGCGCTGTCGCGGGCCTGATTCGCTCGTCTCGCGATTCGGCCCCAAGTTCCATCCCGTCGCTCTCTCCGGCGTGACTACAACCCAGTGGCGAATATCTTGTCGCTCGGGTGCGGTTGGAGTAGATGACGTCCCCGGCTGGGTCACTCGGGAACTGGGGAATGTTGAAACAGCTTTTTGCACCGCAACTCGTCGTTCTGTATGTGCTTGCGGCCTCGACAATCTACGTTCACTTTCGCGGCAAGCAGCGGCTGCGTTTCGCGCGCCAGCTCGGCGACCACTCGACCTATCTCGCGCCCTACAACGTGCTGATGTATGCGGGCTCGGCCGTGCCCAACAAGCCGGTGATCTCGGTCGAGCAGTTTCCGGAGCTCAAGCCGCTGAGCGAAAATTGGGAGACCATTCGCGACGAGGCGGTACGCCTGTTCGACGAGGGCTTCATCCGCGCCGCTGCGAAGAACAACGACTGGGGCTTCTACTCGTTCTTCAAGAGCGGCTGGAAGCGGTTTTACCTGAAATGGTACGACGACTTCCTGCCTTCGGCGCGCACGCTGTGCCCGAAGACGGTTGAGCTGCTCAACGCGATCCCGAGCGTGCACGGCGCGATGTTCGCGGTGCTGCCCCCGGGCGGCAAGCTAGGGGCCCATCGCGATCCCTTCGCCGGCTCCCTGCGCTATCATCTCGGCCTGGTTACGCCGAACTCAAACAAGTGCCGGATCCTCGTCGACGGCGTCGAATGCGTCTGGCGCGACGGCGAGGCCTTCATGTTCGACGAGACCTTCATCCACAGCGCCGAGAACGCGACCGACGTCAACCGCATCATCCTGTTCTGCGACGTCGAGCGCCCGATGAAATACGGCTTCATGACTGCCATCAACCGCTGGGTCAGCCATCACATCGTCAAGGCATCGGCGACGCAGAACGTTGAGGGTGAGAATGTCGGCGTGCTCAACAAGGTGTTCGGCAAGCTCTACGAGATCCATCTCGCCAGCCGCAAAGTCAAGGAGTGGAATCGCAACGTCTACTATACGCTGAAATACTCGCTCACGGTGCTGATCCTCGGCCTCATCGTGTGGTCGGCGTTGCGTTGAACAAAAAAAGGCCCCGGACACCTCCGGGGCCTTCTGAGCTTGACGCCGCGCAGCTATTCCGGCTGACCGATGCTTACCTTCAGCGTGCCGACGCCGTCGACCCCGCATTCGAGCTTGTCGCCGGGCTGGAGCTGCGACACGCCCGCTGGCGTGCCCGTCATGATGATGTCGCCGGCCGCGAGCTTCACTTGCTGCGAGAGCTGCCAGATGATCTCCGGCACGTTCCAGATCAGCTCTGTGAGGTCGCCCTTTTGCGCTTCCTTGCCGTTGACGGTCAGCCAGATCTTGCCCTTGGAGGGATGGCCGATCTTCGAGGCCGGCTGAACCGCGGAGCAGGGCGCCGAATAGTCGAACGACTTGCCGATCTCCCAGGGGCGCTCTTTCTTGCGCGAGGCGATCTGGAGATCGCGGCGGGTGAGATCGATGCCGACGGCGTAGCCGTAGACGTGGTCCAGCGCCTTGTCGGGAGGGATATTCAGCCCACCGCTCTTCATCGCCACGATCAACTCGACCTCGTGATGCAGGTCCTTGGTCAGCGGCGGATAGGGAATGGTGGCGCCGTCGGGCACCAGCATGTCGGCGTGCTTGGCGAAGAAGAACGGCGGGGCGCGCTCGTCATTGCCCATCTCGCGGATGTGCTCGAGATAGTTGCGTCCGACGCACCAGATGCGGCGCACCGGATACCGGCCGCTCTCGCCAACGACGGGAAGCGAAGCCTGGGGCGGAAGCGGGATGACGTAGGAGGCGGCGTTCATATCGCGGATCTCGCTGCTCTTGAGGTTGATGAGGAACTCTATGCCGTTGCGCTGATCGGCGCCAGGGCACCGGAATCGTGATGTTGCAGCCGGAAGAACGACGCATAGCGCCCACCGCGACGCAGCAGTTCGTCATGCCGGCCCTGCTCGACGATCTCACCGCCCTCGACCACGAGAATCGCATCCGCGTGCATGATGGTGTGCAGGCGATGCGCGATCACGATGGTGGTGCGGTTCTGGCAGAGATGCTCGATCGCTTCCTGCACCTGGCGCTCGGATTCAGAATCGAGCGCGGCGGTGGCTTCGTCCAGGAGGATGATCGGTGCGTTCTTGATGAGCGCGCGCGCCACCGCGATGCGCTGGCGCTGACCGCCGGACAGCTGCGTGCCATGCTCGCCGACTGGCGTGTCGTAGCCGAGCGGGAAGCCCATGATGAAATCATGCGCGCAGGCCGCCTTCGCGGCGCCGATGATCTCGTCCTCGCCCGCGCCGGGTCGGCCGAAGGCGATGTTGTTGCGGATGGTGTCGCGGAACAGATAGACGTCCTGGCCGACATAGGCGGTCTGCGCGCGCAGTGACTTGCGCGAGACCGCGCCGATCGACTGGCCGTCGATCACGATGTCGCCCTGCGTTACCTCGTAGAAGCGCAAGAGCAGCGCCAGCACCGTAGACTTGCCGCCGCCGGAGGGGCCGACCAAAGCGGTGACCTTGCCGGGCTCTGCGACGAAGCTCATGCGGTTGAGCACGGTTTCGCCATCGCGATACGAGAAGCTGACGTCGCGCAGCTCGATCCGGGCATCGGACAGCTTCAGTGCCGGCTTGTCGTCGTCGGCATACTCGCTCGCCGGGCTGTCGATGATCTCGAGCAGCATGCGCGCACCGACGAGCTGGCTGTTGAGGTCGATGTTGAGCCTGGCCAGCCGCTTGGCCGGCTCGGTCGCCATCAGGAACGCGGTCATGAAGGAGAAGAACGCGCCGGGCGTGGCATTGAGCGCGACCACGGCATAGCCGCCGTACATCAGGCAGCCGGCGACCGCGAAGCCCCCTAACATCTCCATCAGCGGGTTGGAACGGTTGGCAACGCGGGCCATCTTGTTGGCATTGCGTTCGACGACCGCGATGTTCTCGTCGATGCGCTTCTGCATGGTCTCTTCGAGCGTGAACGCCTTGACGGTGCGGATGCCCTGCAGCGATTCCTGCATCGTCTCCATGATGTCGGCGGTGCCGGTGAACTGGTTGAAGGCGAGGCCTTTGATGCGCTTGACTAGCTTGCGCAGCACCAGCATCGCCGGCGGCACCGCGACGAGGCCGATGAAGGACATCAGCGGATCCTGCCACACCATCACGCCGATCATGGCAAGCAGCATCAACAGGTCGCGGCCGACGGCGTTGACCAGCATGTTGAGCACGTCGGTGATGGATTTGGCGCCGGCCGTCAGCCGTGCCAGGAATTCGGAGGAGTGCCGCTCTGAGAAGAAGCCGACGCTCTCGCGCATCAGCTTGGCGAAGAGCTGGCGCTGGTTGGTGGCGAGGATGGCGTTCGAAATCTTCGTCAGGATCACCATGTGGCCGTAGGTCGCCACGCCCTTGATGAAGAGCAGGATCACGGTGATGCCCGAGAACATCGCGATGCCCGGGACGTTCTTGTCAACATAGGCCTGGTTGATGACCTGGCCGAGCACATAGGTCGCGCCGGCGGTCGCACCTGCGGCGAGCGCCATCAGGGCGAAGGCGACGAGGTAGCGCCGCCAATAGACGATGCCCTGTTCCGTGATCAGGCGGCGGATCAGGACCACTGCCGCGTAGGGATCGTCGGTGATTCTCTTTGGAAACTGCGCCATCAGGTGTCCATTGACGGCGCAGGACAAAGCCTGCCCGCGCGTCAGGGATCGATGGGCCTCTGTGCCCGCTCAAGCGGGGTTTTTCAAGCCCAATTAAGGGCTTGCGCTTGGGACGATTCTAGGCCGAGACGGCGTGGCGGAGATCGCCGTGGCGCTCGCGGAACAGCTTGTCCTCCCACGCCAGCGCGTGTGCTGCGATGGTCTCGAGGTCCTCGTATTGCGGCTTCCAGTCGAGCAGGCCGCGGATGCGGCTGGTGTCGGCGACCATGGTCATGATGTCGCCAGGCCGGCGCGGTGCGTATTGCACGGCGAAGCTGCGGCCCGAAACGCGGCGCACCGCGTCGATCGTCTCCAGCACCGAATAGCCGCGGCCATAGCCGCAATTGAGCGTCATCGAGGCGCCGCCGTTGCGCAGATAGGCAAGCGCCGAGCGATGGGCCTGCGACAGGTCGGTGACGTGGATGAAATCGCGGATGCAGCTTCCGTCCGGGGTCGGATAGTCGGTGCCGAACACGTCGATCTTGGCGCGCTGGCCGGTCGCGGCTTCCACGGCGATCTTGAGCAGATGCGTCGCGCCGACCGTGGCGAGGCCGATGCGCGCCTGCGGATCGGCGCCGGCGACGTTGAAATAGCGCAAGGTCACGTACTGCATGCCGTAGGCCGCCGCGACGTCGTGCAGCATGATCTCGGTCATCAGCTTCGACGAGCCGTACGGCGATAGCGGCCGGGTCGGCGCGTGCTCGGGCACCGGCACCTGGTCCGGATTGCCGTAGACGGCGGCCGTCGAGGAAAAGATGAAGCGGCCGATGCCGCGCTTGACCGCGACGTTGAGCAGGTTGCGCGCCGTCGTGAAGTTGTTGCGATAGTAGCCGAGCGGATCGCGCATCGAGTCCGGCACGACCACTGAGCCCGCGAAATGAATGATGCTCTCGATGTCGTGCTGGGCGATCACGCCCTCGAGCAGGTTCTCGTCGCCGGCGTCGCCGATGAACAGCGGCACGCCTTCCGGCAGATAGGTGGAGAATCCGGTGGAGAGATCGTCGATCACGACGACATCCTCGCCGGCTTCCGCCAGCGCCAGGACCGTGTGACTTCCAATATAGCCGGCGCCGCCGGTGACTAGCACAGCCATGATCTCACCCGTCTCAGATCAACGCGCAAACTTAGCGCTTGCGTGGTGAAGAGGGGGTATCGGCACAGCTGAACTGGTCACTATGCTTAATGTTGCGTATAGGGACTTTGCGAAACGGAGCATGACGTGGCGAACTCCCCCGGCGACCTCGACGTGATCGTGCCAAATCTGCACAGGCGCTATTCCGGGGTCACCGCGACCAACCGGATGGTGGCGCCGCGGCTGGCGAAACTCTATCGCGCGGCGTGGTTCGGCTCGGATACGCCGGAGGGGATCGGGCGACTCGGCATTGCGGATCTTCTGAAGCTGTGGCGCCGCAGGCGACCGTTGATCTGGCATGCGCGCCGCAACAACGAGATGATCGCAGGCGTCGTGCTGCGCGCGTTCGGCTGGCCGCTCAAGGTGGTATTCACCTCAGCGGCGCAGCGGCACCACAGCTGGATCACGCGCTGGCTGATCCGGCGCATGGATGCGATCATCGCGACGTCAGATGTCTCGGCGTCGTTCCTGAAGGTGGCGGCGACGGTGATCCCGCACGGCGTCGACACCGAGGTCTATGCACCGCCGATGGATCGCGCTGCTGCCTTCGCCGAAAGCGGCCTGCCGGGCCGCCATGCCATCGGCTGCTTCGGCCGCGTCCGTGCGCAGAAGGGCACCGATCTGTTCGTCGAGGCGATGTGCCGCCTGCTGCCGCACTATCCGGATTTCACCGCCGTCATCGTCGGGCAGGTCACGCCCGAGCAGATGCCCTTTGCCAACGACCTGAAGACGCGCATCGAAGCCGCCAACCTGCAATCGCGAATCGTCATCACCGGCGAGTTGCCGATCGAGGCGGTGCAGCGCTGGTATCAGCGCCTGACGATCTACGCCTTTACCTCGCGCAACGAAGGCTTCGGCCTGACGCTGATCGAGGCGATGGCGGCCGGCAGCGCGCTCGTTGCCGCACGCGCCGGCGCGGCCGAACTCGTGGTGGAGGATGGCGTCACCGGCGTGCTGATCCCGACCGGCGATGCCGATGCGCTCGCCGCGGCCCTTGAGCCGCTGATGCGCGATGTGGCTGCAGCCACCGCGATGGGCGAGCGCGGGCGGGCGCGGGTGCTGGCAAGCTTCAGCCTCGATGCCGAAGCAGCGCGGATCGCCGAGGTCTATCGGCCGCTGCTCTCGGGCGATTTTCGCGGAGCGCAAACAAAAACACGAAAACAACCCCATGCACAGTAGCCGGGTCAGCAAAATCAAGGGTTTGGCGGAGAGTTCGACGGACTGCGGATTTTTCGAATCAAATTTTGACTCGTCGGGCAAAACAGTGGCAGGATGCCATCATTGGTGCGAGCCACGATCGCCTCAGCTCGTCACCCTTGCCCCGGCTTCCCCCAGCACCCGCTCCGCAATCTTCACCACCTCGCTGGCCGCGATATTCCCCATGCAGCGATGATCATTCATCTTGCAGATGGTGCTCTGGCAGGGCTGGCAGGACAGCACTTCCCTGTCCTGCACAACGGTCGCGGCGAGGCCGTTGAGCGGTGCCCACAGATAGGGGCTGGTGGGACCGAAAATCCCCATGGTGGGCGTGCCCAGGGCGGCTGCGATGTGCATCAGGCCGGAATCGTTGGAGATCGCAACGCCGGCCGCGGCCATGGCGAGGACGCCGTTGCGCAGATCGGTGCCGGTGAGGTCACGCACGCCGGGACCGCCGGCCGCAACGATCTCCTGGGCGAGGCCCTTCTCGGCGGGGCCGCCAACCACCCAGACCTCCAGGCCGCGCTCGACCAGAAGCCGGGCAGCCTCGGGATAATAGGTCCAGCGTTTTGAGACACCTACCGAGCCGGGGGCGAGCGCCACCGCGGCTCCGGCGCTGAGGCCGTTGGCTTGGCGCCAGCTGGCGATCTCCTCGACGGGGACCCGGAGTTGCGGCACCGGCCATTCCGGCGGCAAGGGGGCTCCGTTGGGCTGGGCCAAAGCGGCATTCTTGTCGATGAAGCGGGGCAGCTTCTTCTCACCCCAGCGCCAGCGGTTGATCAGGCCGAACCGGAACTCGCCGACAAAGCCGACCCGTTCAGGAATACCCGCCAGGGCCGGCGCAATAGCCGCCTTCCATGTGCGGGGCAGCACCAGCGCGGTGCCGTAGTTCCGCTCGCGCAGGAGCTTGGCCAGGCGGAATTGGCGGGCTATGGCGAGCCGGCCCCGGGGCAAGTCCCACACAACGCCTTCCCGCACGCCGGGCATGTAATCGACCAGCGGGGCGCAGAGCGAGGTGGTCAGAAGATCGACCGGCCGGTTTGGCCAGCGCTCCTTCAAGACACGCACGACCGTGTGATTACGCACGAAATCGCCGATCCACATGTAGGGAATGATCAGGATCGGCCGGGTGTCGCTCCGGTCTGCATTTCCGCTAAGTTCCGAATCTTGATTCATTCGATAATTGGGGTGAGGCAATCCAACGTGGCGGTTCGGTTAGCCGCTCCGGGCCGGCAGGTAAAGCCGGCAGGCCTCTCAGTCCAAAACTGCTTACACTTTGGCGGCTCATGCGCTACGGCAGGACCGGGCCGCAAAATCGGGCAGGGATTTCGGAATGTTGCTGGTGACCGGCGGAGCCGGTTTTATCGGATCGAATGTCGTGGCCGCGCTCAATGACGCGGGTCGCAGCGACGTCGTGGTCTGCGACTGGCTCGGCACCGAGGGCAAGTGGCGCAATCTCGCCAAGCGGCAGCTTGTGGATATCGTTCCCCCGGCCGAGCTGATGGACTGGCTGAAGGGCCGCAAGCTGGACGCGATGGTCCATCTCGGGGCGATTTCCGCCACGACCGCGACCGACGGCGACCTTGTCATCGAGACCAATTTCCGCCTGTCGATGCGTCTTCTGGAATGGTGCACGATGAACGCAGTCCCGTTCATCTATGCCTCCTCGGCAGCGACCTATGGCGATGGCATGGAAGGCTTCGACGACGACGGCTCGCTGCCGGCGCTGAAGAAGTTGCGGCCGATGAATCTCTACGGCTGGAGCAAGCACCTGTTCGATCTTGCGGTCGGCGGACGCGTCGCGAACGGCGAGCCGCTCCCGCCGCAATGGGCCGGGCTGAAGTTCTTCAACGTGTTCGGTCCCAACGAATATCACAAGGGCTCGATGATGAGCGTGCTGGCGCGGCGCTTCGACGACGTCAAGGCTGGCCGCGTCGTGCAGCTGTTCAGGTCGCATCGCGAGGGCATCGAGGACGGTGATCAGCGCCGCGATTTCATCTATGTCGACGATGTCGTGCGGGTCCTCATGTGGCTGCTGGCGACGCCATCCGTGTCCGGCGTGTTCAACGTCGGCACGGGCAAGGCGCGCAGCTTCAAGGACCTCATGCTTTCTGCCTATGCCGCGCTGGGCACCAGGCCCAACATCGAATACATCGACATGCCGGAGAGCATCCGCGACAGCTACCAGTACTTCACCGAGAGCAAGGTCGATCGCCTGTGCCGCGCTGGCTATAATGGCGGCTTCACCACGCTCGAGGACGCGGTGAAAGCCTATGTCGGGGACTATCTCGACCGGCCCGATCGCTTTCGTTGAGGCCCCTTAGACCATGCCGACTCCCATTCTCGATTTCGATGCCCTCGCGCAAGCCATCTCGGGCCGAACGGTGCTGTGCATCGGTGACGTCATGCTGGACGAGTTCGTCTATGGCGAGGTGTCACGGATCTCGCCGGAGGCGCCGGCGCCTGTCATCGCCGCCCAGCGCAGCGAGATCCACATCGGCGGCGCGGGCAACGTCGCGGGCAACGTCGCTTCGCTCGGTGCGCGATGCATCTTCGTCGGCCTCATCGGCGAGGACGATGCCGGCGCACGGCTCGCGGCGGCGCTCAAGGAGCAAGCCGGCATCGAAAGCGTGCTGGTGTGCGATCCCTCGCGGCCGACCACGCGAAAGGTCCGCTTCGTCTCCGAGCACTTTTCCACGCATATGCTGCGCGCGGATTGGGAGCAGGCGCTGCCTGCATCTGATGACATCGAAACGAAATTGATCGATGCGATCCTGCCGCAGATCGCCCTTGCGGACATCGTGCTGCTGTCCGATTACGCCAAGGGCGTGCTGACCGCGCGCGTGATCCGCCATACCATCGACGAAGCGCGAAAGCTCGGCAAGCCCGTGATCGTCGATCCCAAGAGCCTGAACTGGGCGATCTATCGTGGTGCCACGCTGCTGACCCCCAACCGAAAGGAATTTTCGGAGGCGACCCGCAGCCGCGCCGACACGCCCCAGAGCATCGTCGAGGCGAGCGAGGACGTGATGCGGCTCGCCGATTGCGAAGCAATCCTGGTCACGCAGGGCGAGCATGGCATGACGCTGGTGCCGCGCAACGGTGAGGCCGTTCACGTTCCGGCTTTCCCTGTGAAGGTGCGCGACGTCTCCGGCGCCGGCGACACCGTCGCCGCTGCGCTCGCGGTGTCGCTCGCGGCCGGCGCGGACTGGGACACGGCGCTGCGCGTCGCCAATGCCGCCGCGGCCGTCGCGGTGGGTAAGCAGGGCACCGCCAACGTGAGCACGACCGAGCTGCGACGCAAGATCCTGCCGCACGCCACACTCGCGGCCGAGGAGAAGATCGTGCTCGATCCGGCCGCGCTCGATGCCCAGCTCGCCGAATGGAGAAGGCAGGGCCAGCGTGTCGGCTTCACCAACGGCTGTTTCGACATCCTCCATCCCGGTCACGTCAAGGTGCTGACGGCGGCGCGCGCGGCCTGTGACCGCCTGATCGTGGGGCTCAACAGCGACGCCTCGGTCCGGCGCCTGAAGGGTGCCGATCGCCCGGTGCAGGACGAACGCGCGCGTGCCGAGGTGCTCGCCGCATTGGAGGCCGTGGATCTTGTCGTCATCTTCGAGCAGGACACGCCGATCGAGCTGATCACACGGATCAAGCCCGGCGTGCTGGTGAAGGGTGGCGACTACACGCGCGAGCAGGTGGTCGGCCACGAGGTTGTCGAGGCTGCGGGCGGGGTGGTCGTGCTGGTCGACATCCTCCAGGGCTTCAGCACGACGGCGCTGGTTCACCGCGCCCGGGGAGGGAGCAAGTGACGGTGCTTGCCCGGGAGACCTCCGGCCAGACCTTGCGGCGGCGCCTGCGCAGTCCGGCGGCCTGGAGCGAGACAGTCGACCTGTTTGCGATCCTGACCGCGGCTTCGCTGCCGTGGTCGACGTCCCTTGCGGGGATCTTCAACGCGCTGATGCTGCTCTGCATGGTGCCGTTCCTCGATTTGCGCGCGTTCCTGCAATCGCTGAAGCGACCGATCTGCCTTGCGCCGATCGCGCTCGTCATTCTCGCGCTGGCGGGAACGCTGTGGTCGGATGCGCCCTGGGGCACGCGCTTCTATGCGGTCAATCCGACGGTTAAACTGCTCGTGCTACCGGTCCTGCTCTATCATTTCGAGCGCTCGCAGCGCGGGCACTGGGTGCTGATCGCCTTCCTGGTATCCTGCGCGCTGTTGTCGGTGATGTCCTGGCTTGTGCTCTTCTATCCGCATCTCTCGCTCAAGACCGACCCGGTGGAGCGCGGCATCTTCGTCAAGAACTACATCGACCAGAGCCAGGAGTTCGCGCTCTGCGCGGTCGCGCTCGCCTATCCGATCGTGATGCTGCTGCGCGAGAAGCGCTACTGGTTCGCCGCACTGCTCACCGCGCTTGCGCTCAGCTTCGTCGTCAACATGGCCTTCGTCGTCGTATCGCGCACTGCGCTGGTCACCATTCCGATCATGTTCGGCGTGTTCGCGCTGCTTCACCTCAAATGGCCCAGCATCGGGATCGTCGCCGCAGCGCTTCTCACCGGCGCCTTCCTCGCTTGGCAGGTCTCGCCGCAGTTGCGACATACTGCCGAGCGGTTTACCGACGACTACACGCGCTATGTGGAAAAGGGCGAGCCGACCTCCCTCGGCCTGCGGCTCGAATTCTGGCGAAAGTCGCTCGGCTTCTTCGCGGAGGCGCCGGTCGTGGGGCACGGCACCGGCTCGACGCGCGGATTGTTCGAGCGCGTCGCGACCCCCAGCGGTCGGTACCAGGCCTCCGCCGAGGTGATCGGCAACCCGCATAACCAGACGCTGAACGTGGCCGTGCAGTGGGGCGTGATCGGGATCGTCGTCCTCTACGCCATCTGGATCCTGCATCTGCTGCTATTTCGGGGTGACGGCTTTGCCGAATGGATCGGGCTCCTGGTGAATGGATCGGGCTCCTGGT